>CAIVEA010000090.1 GCA_903904765.1 uncultured Chloroflexota bacterium | reverse complement strand
TGTGACCCCGGTCATCACCGGTTTCATCGGCGCGACTAGCACGGGCGCGATCACCACGCTGGGGCGCGGCGGCAGCGACTACAGCGGCGCGATCTTCGCAGCCGCCACCGATAGCGACGAACTGGTGATCTGGACGGATGTGGACGGCGTGATGACCACCGACCCGCGCATTGACCGTCGGGCGCGGGTGCTGCCGTATGTCTCGTATCAGGAAGTGGGTGAACTGGCCTTCTACGGCGCAAAGGTGCTGCATCCCAAAACGGTACAGCCCGTGCTGGATAAAGGCATCCCCATTCGCGTCCGCAACACGTTCAACCCCACCTACCCCGGCACGCTGATCGGGGAGACGGGCGAACCGAGCGCCACCATCATCAAGGCCGTGACAAGCATCCGCAACGTCAGCCTGCTCACCGTCAGCGGCAAGGGTATGATCGGCGTGCCGGGCATCGCAGGGCGCACCTTCCTCGCAACCGCCAACGCGGGCGCGAGTATCCTAATGATCTCGCAATCTTCGTCCGAGCAAAGTTTCTGCTTCCTCGTGACGGATACCAGCGCGGACGGTGTAAAACATTCGATTGAAACGCATCTGCACGAAGAAATCGCACGGCGCGATATTGACCGCGTGGACGTGCGCGACGATGTGGTGATTATCACAGCAGTGGGCGCGGGCATGGCGGGTACGCCGGGCGTGGCTGGGCGCGTGTTCTCAGTAATGGGCAACAACGGCATCAATGTGCTGTCCATCGCACAGGGATCATCGGAGTGCAGCATCTCGTTCGTGGTTTCGGAAAGTGATCTCGAAAAAGCGGTCATTAAGCTGCACGATCTGGCACTAGAATCCGTCCCGAGCTAACGCGAGGGGAAACCCTCATCCCTGCATAGGTTTTCGGGCGTAGCGAACAGAAAATGAAAACAAAACGGGACGGCTACGCAGGCCGTCCCCTACAACCCCGATTATTCACTTTCGTAGGGCTGACCAACATGCCAGCCCGAGAAGTTCTTCCAAACGCCTAACCGAGAATGTGATCCAGCCCTTCCATCAAACGGTCAAGATCGGCCTCGGTGTTGTACCCCTGAAACGAAACACGGACAAAGGGTCGTTCATTCCACAGGATATTCGGCACTTCCACCTTGTACTCGTCGTACAGGCGCGTTTTGACCGCCAGCACATCACAGGGCGGCAGCGGCACGGTAATCATCTGCCCGAACCACTCCGGCGAATCCGGGCAAATCGGCTCAAGGCCGTAGCGTTCTGCAAACCGCTGGCGGGTGAGGCTGGCGAGGCCGTGACAGCGTTCGCGCACCACATCCCAATTATTTTCCTTCTGAAACGCAATCGCTTCCGCCACCGTCAGGAAAGCGGCAAAGTCGCGCGTTCCCTGCCACTGGTTACGCAGCGAAAAAGGCGCATCCGGCAGTTCGCCCCAGCTAATAATAAGGGGGTTGATCTGCGTGTGCAGATCGCGCCGCACATACAGGAAGGCCGCACCTTTGGGGGCGCACAGCCATTTGTGCAGGTTTCCGGTGTAAATATCGGCATCCAGCGCGGTCAAATCCAGCGGGATTTGTCCGGGAGCATGTGCGCCGTCAATCACGGTCATAATGCCCGCCGCCCGCGCCCGCCTACAAATTTCGGCAATCGGGAAAATGAGCGCAGTAGGCGATGTGATGTGACTGATGAAGATGATGCGGGTGCGCGGTGTCACTTCTGCCCAGAAGGACTCCACGAACGCCTGCGGAGTCGTGACCGGAATCGGCACGACATGGCGGCGGTAGTGCGCGCCCGTCCGGTGGCACACAAACTGCCATGTGTAATCCATCGCGCCGTACTCATGATCGGTGGTCAGGATTTCGTCACCGGGATGCAGCTTGAGCGAACGCGCCGCCATGTTGATGCCTGCTGTCGCGTTCGGCACAAACACCAGATCATCCGGTGAAACGTTCAGGTACGCCCCTAACCCAGCACGCGCCTCGTTCATCAGGCCGTCATAGCGCCGCCCCCAGAACTCCACTGGCTGGCGTTCAGCTTCGCGCTGCCACGCCTGATAGCGATCAAAGACCGACTTCGGACAAGCGCCAAACGAACCATGATTCAAAAAGGTTACTTCAGGATCAAGCAAAAAAGGTTCACGCGAAACAGTCAACGTGTTTTCTCCATCACCAGTAAATGCGATAAACCGAAGGTATCCAATACAGTGCCTTCTAGCCGATACAACGTATCGCGCACAACGCGCCCGGTGCCACCGAAACGGGCGATAATATTGTCGTAACCGCCATACACACGCTGATGCACCACCACCCGCACCGGAGAGCCTGCGAACAGATCGCGCAGACCGTGTGCAGTATACGCCCGTACATGGGGCGCGAGACGATTCCGCAGCACATCAGGCAGGTAATTCAGCAAAGGCGTGTTGCCGAAGTGATATTCACCGCGCCAGTAGTGTCCGTGCGTTTCAAACGGATACCAGCGATTCGGGACGAAAATCACCACGCGGCCACCCGGTTTCAGCACGCGCACCATTTCGCGCACGGCGGCGCGATCATCCTGCACATGCTCCAACACCTCATGCGACAGGATCGTATCAAACTGATCGGACGGATAAGGCAAGGCTTCGGCAGCAGCCACCAGCGCGTGCGGGGTGTCCTCCCGTGCTTCGTGGACGCGCTCCTCTTCGATGTCGAAGGCTTCCACATCGGACGTGTAGCGGCGGCGAATCTGCGAGGCGTACATGCCCACGCCACAGCCATCAATCAGCACACTAGCCTTGTCCAGCCGGGCGTAGCGGGCGATCATCTGCAAACGGCGCTCCTGTCCGGCACGCCAAACATAACTCGGTTCGCCGCGCAGGGCGGCCAGTTGGGAAGGACTCATATCAAAATTTGAACCGACCGGAACAGACTACTCGCCACCGTAAACATCACGAATACGGTTAATGGCTGAAGATGCAAGTTTAGTGTTCGCGGTAGTCTCGGCAACCTTTCGCGTCTGTAGACTGGTGGATTTCAGCAAATCTTCTTTGAGGGGGACAGCAACAGTGATCGTCGTCCCCTTACCAACGGCGCTGTCAATCGTCAGCTTGCCGCCCAGCACATCGGTGCGTTCATGCAAGTTGACCATGCCCAGACTACCACGCCGTTCGTAGTTGTTCGACACGGCGCTGACATCGAAGCCTACACCATTATCGGCAATGTTAACCAGCACCATGTTCTCGTGGCGCTGCACCGAGACATTAATCACGCTGGCCTGTGCATGCTTACGGGCATTCCCTACAGCTTCCTCGATGATGTAGAAAATCACACCCTGCTGGTGCGTCTCCAGTGCTTTTTCTGCGTCCGCACCCACGCGCACCACCACATTCTGGTTGTATGTCTCTTTCATCTTCTCCGCGAATTGGTTTAGCGCCGCATTCAACCCCTGCGATTCCAGAACCAGCGGACGCTGCGTAAAGAGCATGTGACGGATTTCTTTGGTGGTCTGCCGCGCCATGTCCTCCACTTTTTTCAGTTCTTCCGGCACTTTGTCAGGTGTCTTTTCCACCATCTTCTGCAAAATGCCCATGTGCATGGCGATGGCGGCAACCTTCTGCGTGGGGCCGTCGTGTAGGTCACGCGCCAGCTTCTTACGCGCTTCTTCTTCCACCTGTACAATCCGGTCACGGTCTGAAAGCAAGTTTTGATAGAGAACTGCATTCTGAAGCGCCACCGTCGCCTGTGAACCTACCGCTGTCAACAATTCAGTATGTTCATCGGTGAAGGCCTTCGGAGATTCGTGTCCGTAGACCATCACGCCGTAATTATCAAAGCCAGCCCGCAGCGGGATACACATCACCGAACGCAGCCCTTGAAACGCGACCAAATGCGAAAGTTCCGGGTCTTGGCGCACACTTCCGCCAAACACAGGGATGCACTGCCGGAGGGAGTCGCCAATGATGCCGGAATCCCCCGGTGTGATGAATTCTTCATCTTTACGTGTCAACCCACGTGATGTGACCACATGCAGTTTGCCGTCGTTCTGGTCGAAAAGCATCACCAGACTAACAAGGCGATCTGCCGACTGCCCACGCACGCGATTCATCCCTAACCAGCCCGCATTCATGGCAGAGTTCACAATCTTCTCGTAGTGCAGCGTCGAACTGAGCGTGGCGGCCATATCGTAGATGGCGCGGGTGCGTTCCCGCATATCTTTGAGTTGCGCCACGCGGGACTGATGAATCTGTTTGAGCTGTTTATCGCGGGATTCGAGTTCCCCGCTTAACACACCGCCCCATATATTAATACCGAGACCGAACAAGGCTAATAGAATAAAAATCAAACCATTTTGGAGTAAAAACGTCGAGGTCTGTGAAGGACCAAAAGCGGCGGCCTGTCCCACGATGATCGCTACTAACACCGCCACCGCTTGCACACTCCCCCAGATTGCGCCCAACCGCAGCCCGCTGACCAGCATCAACAGGCTACCGCCCGCTAGCACGTACAGCGGATTGGCGCGAGAAACATAGGTAAACACACCCATCGTAATGAAATCCGCCACCATCACCACAAACGGCAAAGAAGGTGTCAGTGGCGGAATCAGCGCAACGATGGCGATCAACATCATCGAAACTGCGCTCACCACCAGAACGACAATCACCTCATTGGTGGCATACAGCGCCGCGCCGGATGTGGAACGCGCAGTGAACAACGTCAATGCCGCAAAGACAAGAAATAGCAATCGGAGGCCGATGAGCGACCAATCTTGTTTGCTCTGAAGCTGCGTTTTTTTCTCCATACCGCAACTTTCGTCTGATCGGATGGTTTATACGATGTGAAAGACCTACTATACGCTCTTTCCAAGTTACCACGCTCCCCTGATTTCATCAAGTTAGCCGAGAGCGTGTAAACGATACCATACCAATGAATGGTACTATGAACCGCAATTGAAATCGTTGTAGCATAAAAAGTGGAGCAGATCATTAACAGGTTGGGCGTTGGGTAATCGTTTACCATACGTCATCAGCCTCCCCTATCTGCAAACCGTTCTATTTTGTACAGTGATTTTTACTCGTGTGGTCAGCGTTCACTTTTAGGGTGGGTTGTTGTATGCGTCTTGCTTTGCCAGTGCCTAAAACTCAAGAGGATTCCAATTTCAACCATCTGGTGTATGACATCGCATGGTTCGGTATTGGCTTCCCGGCAATCAACCGTTTCCTCTCGGTCTATGCCATTCATTTAGGTGCAGATTCGACACAATTGACATGGATGGCTTCGTTGCCATCTTTAATTCTGTTGTTCGCAGCTTCGCTAGGCGCACGCTGGCTCAGCCGTTACGACAACTCGGCACGGGCGACTTTGTGGCCGGGGATAGGTTATCGGTTGGCGTTCCTGCTGCCGGCATTCACACCCTTCATGCCCTCGGGATTCCAGACGACATGGCTGATTCTGTCTATTGCGCTGCCGGCTATCCCGCAGGGGATCGCAGGCGTGACGTTTCTGGTGATGATGCGGGAGTCGGTTTCCGAAAACCAAATCACAGCCCTCACCAGCCGCCGTTCAATGGTATTCAGCATCATGCTGGCGATCAGCGGCCTGTTGATGGGCTTGTGGCTGGAACATGTGCCATACCCGCTGAACTACCAGCTGTTATTCGGCTTCGCCTTCCTGATGACGCTCATGAGTTCGTGGCACATCACGCATGTCAAGCCTTCGGTGCAACGGGTCAGCCGTCCCACGACACAGGAAAATGCGCGCCCCCGCACCAACCCGTTCAAATCGCCTACTTTTCAGATGATTTGCTTCATCATCTTCGTCACACACATGAGCTTCTTCTCGGTGGCGGCGCTCGTTCCGCTGCATCTGGTGAAAAACCTCGGCGCGACAGAAACGTTCATGGGACTGTACGGGGTGGCGGAACTGGCCTCCAGTGCAATTATCGCCATGTTCACATCACAGTTAATCGCCCGTTTCGGCAGCCGCACCATGATCGCAGTGGGGATGGTCGGCACAGGTATGAGCCTGTTCGTCGTCGCCTCTGCCGCCAGTCTACCCGTCGCACTCATCGGCAGCGCGATAGGTGGCGCATCATGGACGACTACTGCCGTCGGGTTGTTCTCACTGTTTAGCGAACTCACCCCGCTTGACGAAAAAACACCCTACACCATCGCCTATAACCAGTCCATCTATATCGCCATGTTCATCGGCCCGCTGATCGGCAAAAGCCTGAGCAGCGCCGGTATGCCGCTGGTGACCATCTTGATCGTGGCGGCGGTGCTGCGGGTGCTGGCCGGCATCCTCACCCATGTCCATCCGCTAGAGTGGGTGCAGCGCACGCGGCAACGCAGCCATTCCACCACATCGGCCTAAACAGCCCTTCACATCACACACAAAAAAGTGATCCTTGCGGGTCACTTTTTGTTTGGAGGTATACAGGCTCACGCACTCTGACGCGGCGGCGTGGATGTGGCTTCTGTGGTCGGTGTTGGCGTAATAGTCGGCATGGGCGTAGAAGTCGCACGCGGGTCAACCGTTGGCGTGAGCGAAGGTATGGGTGTCAGGCTGGGCGTAAGCGTGGGCAGGGGTGTCACCGTCGGCAGCGGTGTAACAGTCATGCTAGGCGTGGGCGTGGGGTACAGCGGCTGAATCACGCTCTCGTGCATATAGGCCATATCGAGGCGGCGAGTCTGCGGGCGCAGATCAATCGTGTACCACTCGCTTTCGGCAGAGGGTTTGCCCACCACGCAAACCGTCTCATTTTGAGCGAACGAACCGACAATAGCCGATGTTTCGTTAGGCTGCTCCCGCACCCGTGCATTCGGTACAGTCACCATAAAATCCTGACAGGTGGGAAATGGTGTCGGGAAAGGGGTGCGCGTGGGTTCGCGGGTGATTGGCAAACTTTGCGCCGTTGCGCTTGCCACGATCACTGCCCGTTCGGTGGTTTCCACCACGCCGCGCCCCCCCGTGCGAAAGAAATTCTGTGCGCCGTTCCAGATATAGTACGCGCCAAACACAATCGCAGTTCCAACAAGAAACACGAACCACGAAGGCGGGCCACTATTACCAGACCGATACGGTCTGCCTCTAGACACAGATAGACTCCTCAATCACCAAGCATGACGCATGGTTGTACCACCCCGCGCCAGCAGATGCCACCTAAAAAGACGAGATGGTAGGGGAACCGTCGGCTTAACCCGCCAGTTGCGCCAAAATTTGCTGCGCCACATCTGGTGGAACATACTGCACCAGCACATCCCATAGCAGGCGTTCGCGGCGCTCCAATTCCTGCTGCAAGGTGCGTAGCCGAAGCAAGCTGCGAATGCGGTTGAGCATGATGACCCCATCCAGCGGCTTCGTCAGGAAATCATCCGCCCCTGCCTCCAGCCCATGTGTTTTGAAGTCCTCATCTTCTAATGCCGTGATGAGCAACACAGGTACAGAGGCTGTCTGTTCGTCCCCGCGCAAACGGGCACATACCTCGTAGCCATCCATCCCCGGCATGCGTACATCCAGCAACACCAGATCAACCGGTTGCGCGGCAATCAGTTGCAGCGCGGCGGGGCCACTGTTAGCCGAAAGAACTTGGTAGCCCGCGCTCTCCAGATGCGCTTGCAACACCTCGCGGTTCATCCAATCATCATCCACGATGAGTATGGTATACGTCATCGAACCACCCTATCCCGAATAGGCCGCACATTCCTGTGTATTGTACGCCAAGACGGATACCCGTGAAAACCATCCGCCACTATTTTCATTCATAAACCCATCGGATATGCTTACCCGCGCAAAAGTGGAGTGACTACGGACTATGACACGATTCATTCGATACTCCGGCTTAGCGGTGGCTGCACTGCTAGTTCTGTTGTTGATTGTACCCTTGCTGACACTGGTGCTGCGCGTGCTACAAACCAGCGCATGGGAAAGCACGCCGGATAGCGGCGTGACGCAGGCCATTACGCTCAGCATCATCACCACGCTCCTCACCAGCGTGCTGACGATTCTCATGGGAACACCGCTGGCTTATGGGCTGGCACGTAGCCAGTTCCGTTTCAAACACGCCCTCACCATCCTGCTCGAACTACCAATTGTGATGCCACCCGCCGTTGCGGGGCTGACGTTGCTTATCACCTTCGGACGGCGCGGGTTGTTGGGGCCGCTGCTCGGCACATTCGGGATTCAACTCCCCTTCACTACCGCAGCAGTGGTGCTGGCGCAGATATTCGTCTCCGCACCGTTTTACATTCGCGCTGCCCAGATCGCCTTCCACCTGCATGAACCCGAAGTCGAGGGTGCGGCACGGGTAGACGGCGCAGATGGATGGACATTATTCCGCCACATCACGTTCCCGCTGGCACGGCGCAGTCTGGCGGCGGGGCTGGCGCTCAGTTGGGCGCGGGCGCTGGGCGAATTCGGCGCGACGATGATCTTTGCCGGCAATTTGCAGGGGCGCACCCAGACCATGCCGCTGCTGGTCTACAATGTGCTGGAACAGGATTTGAACGGGGCGCTGTGGACGGGGCTAATCCTTGTGCTGCTGGCGCTGGCGGCGCTGGTACTGTCTCAACTGCTCAACCGCCACCCGGATGACTTGTGAGCAAGGTGAAATGATAGCCATCTGAAAGGCAAATCCGGTAGCCTGTTGGTCAAGACTTTTCATGCCAACAAGGGAATCACAGGATGACTCATCCAGTGTCCAAGCGCACTTACGCGATCACACTTTTCTTGATCTTGGTCGTCTGCTATGGCTATTTCATGCCCAAATGGGCGGACTGGGGCGCGAACTCCCGGGCAGACCTCGTGTATGCCATCGGCGATAAAGGCGTTCTGAACATTGACGACTACCACACCAACACCGGGGACAAAGCCTGCTTCCCCGGCCCCTTCACCGCCGATCCCGACCACATCACGGGCGGGTCGTGCGACGGACACTTCTTCACGGATAAGTCCATCGGCCCATCGCTCCTTGCGCTGCCGTTCTACATGGTGTTCAAAGCCGTCGCCGCCATCCCGCCCATCCAGAACTTCATCCAGAGCGGGCGCGGCCTCGGCGCGTTGGGTGACACGCTCAATCCCGAAGGTCAGGGGCTGCGCCCGAACGCGCTCTACGAGGCAATGGCGCTGACGTTCATCACCTTCTTCGCCTCATCCATCCCTTCGGCGCTACTCGGTGTGGTGCTGTTCCTGATGGCGACGCGCTTCACAAACAACCTGTTCCACGCCTTCACCGTCGCCCTGATCTACGGGTTAGGCACGATGGCTTTCCCGTATAGTGGCGTGTTGTACCAGCATCAACTGGCGGCGTTCGGCCTATTCGTGGGATTCTATCTGCTGTGGCGGGTGGTGTACGAATCTGCGCCGCTGGGCTGGCTGTGGGGAGTCGGCCTGTTGTTCAGCTTCGCCGTCGTCACCGAATATCCGGTTGTTCCGGCGCTGGCGATCCTGTTCCTGTGGGCGGTCATCCGCATGCCTAACCGCCTCGCACTGTACCGCGTGGTGCTAGCAGCCATCCCGCTAGGGCTGCTGTTCGCGGCCTATAACTACGCCATCTTCAAAACGCCCATGCCCGTCGGCTACGAATATTCCACCGCATGGCAGGATGTTCATTCCGTCGGTTTCCTCAGCCTGACCCTCCCTAATCCAGCGACTCTGTTTGGCCTGACATTTAGCCCGTTCCGGGGGGTGTTCGTACTGTCGCCCGCGCTGCTGCTGGCGATCCCCGGATTCGTCGTCCTGTGGCGCAGTCATCAGCCGCGACGGGGTGGATTAATCGCCGCCCTGCTAGTGGTGGCCTTCTTCTTCGTCTACAATTCGTCCAGCGCCATGTGGTGGGGCGGGTTCACCGTCGGCCCGCGATACCTGATCCCGATGCTGCCCTTCGCTGCGCTGTTCATCACAGGCGCGTTCACCCGCTATGCTAGCAGCACCGCCGGACGCACCCTCATCGGCTTACTGGCGCTGCTTTCGGTGGCAAATGTGTGGATACAGACCATTTCAGGGCAGTCGTTCCCGCCCGTCACCACGCCGGACATGATGAATAACATCCTATTCAGCTACTCGCTACCTCTATTTCAGCAAGGGAATATCGCCCGTAACTACGGGATTATCGCCGGATTGCCCGGTCTGCTCAGCCTGATCCCGCTGATCGTGGCACTTACACTCATCGGCGGGTTAGTTCCGCGCTGGCTCGGCCGCCGCGAACAATCCGCGCCAACCAACACCACCACTGGAGGACTCCGTTGAACATCGTCCATACTCGCAGCGCCAAATGGATCGCATTGGCGCTGTTTATCGTGACGCTCATCACGCGCATCCCATTCGCCAGCCAAACCCTGTACCACTGGGATTCGGTCAATATGGCAATCGGAATGCAAGCCTATAATGTCACAGCGGGCGCACCACAGTACCCCGGTTACATCGTCTACATCGCCCTCGCGCAGGTTGTGGACATCTTCTTCCACAACCCGCAAACGACGATGGTCGTCATCAGCATCGTGAGCAGTGGTTTGAGCGTGGTCGCCA
>CAIVEA010000089.1 GCA_903904765.1 uncultured Chloroflexota bacterium | reverse complement strand
TGCCGCTGGCGGGCGTGATCGCCAAACTAGACAGCATGATTCAGTGCTATAAAGGCGTGGGTGCGGTGGCTGCCCGCGTCTATACCGAACAGAACCCCAACCTGCTCAGCATCCCCAAAATCGGGGCGCTGGCAGTGGTCAATACCACCCGTCTGGGGCGCAATTTCTTGCAGTGCGCCCTGAATACCGGCCTTCTGGCGCAGTCCGTTGACGAGGTTCAACCCTGTGGCGGCTCTGGCGAGAAGGTGGTGAATAACGAAACGTTGGAATATGTGTATGCCGCCACTGCGCCGGAACTGTGCGTGTTCTTCCAGTCCCAATTCAATTGATGCCCGTCAGAAAGCGCCGCCATGAACGATGACACATCCCGCGACGGCTCGGTATTCGGACAATATTTTCTGCGCGACCAAATTGGCACAGGTGGCATGGGTGCAGTCTATCTGGCGGAACAACCCGCCCTCAAGCGCCGCGTCGCCATCAAGGTGCTGCACAGCGTCACTTCCAATGACCCGCATTATAGCGACCGCTTCGCCCGTGAAGCACAGATGGCCGCCGCGCTGGAACACCCGCACATCGTCCCTATCTACGATCATGGTACGACCCCCGAAGGGGTGAGCTATGTGGTGATGCGCCTGCTGAATGGCGGCACGCTGGGGCAGCGGTTGGAGCAGATGCTCAAGCGTGAGGAACAACCGGCGCTGTTCGAGTGCGCCAAGCTGCTGCGGCAGATGGCAAGCGCACTGGATTACGCTCACAACCGGGGACTCATCCACCGTGACATCAAGCCCAACAACATCATGTTTGACGATCAGGGCAACGCCTATCTGGTAGACTTCGGCATCGCCCGCATGAGCAACCAGAACAGCGCCACTACCCTGACACAGACAGGGACGATGGTCGGCACACCGGTCTATATGCCGCCCGAATTGTGGCGCGGCGAGGATTGGCAGATCGCTTCCGACCAGTACAGTCTGGCAGTCGTCATGTATGAGATGATCGCGGGTCGTTCGCCGTTTGAAGCCAAGACGTTGTACCAACTCATCAACCAGCACCTCAACGACGTGCCAGAGCCGATCTCTGATTTTCGTGCCGATGTTCCCGCCAGTCTGATACCTGTAATGGAACGGGCGTTGAGCAAAGACCCCACCGAACGCTACCCGAACATGATGGCCTTTGCCGATGCGTTCGAGGCGGCCATCCGCGACGCAACGCAGACTAACCTGCACAGCACCAGCTTGTTCACCATGCCCATCGAGCTGCCGTCCAGCCTGAAGGGTACGCCGCAACTCACGCCACGCATCACGCCACAGCGCCCGCTGGTTGTCACACCCGCGCCTGCCGCGCCCGATGCGCCACCTGCACCCTCTGTCCCGCGCAAACGGCTGAATCTGGCGCTGGCTGTCGCAGGTGTGGCCTTTCTCGGCTTGCTGGTGGTGGTGGGGCTGTTGCTGAATGCCAACACCCAGCGCGACAACCTGCAAGCTACTCTGATCGCGCTGGAAGCGACACAAGCCGCCAACCCCGACCTGCTCAGTGCCGATCAGCAGACGGCTACTGCCGTCGCCTGCGCTGCCACCCTTCCGGCGGGGGCTGCCGGATTGACAGGGCAGATCGCTTTCGAGTCGCGGCGCAGCGGTGCGAGTAACCTGTATCTGATGAATGCCGATGGTACGGGCGTGGTGCGCCTGACCGATAGCACCAGTGATGATACTCATCCTATCTGGTCGCCCGATGGCCTGACGCTGGCTTTCCTCTCCACCCGCAGCGG
>CAIVEA010000088.1 GCA_903904765.1 uncultured Chloroflexota bacterium | reverse complement strand
GGCATCATCTTTGGCTGCACCTTTGAAAAGCAGATCGGAAACGGTCAGGGGCGCATTGTGATTCTGCTGCGTATCGTGGTCAAAGAACTGGCCTTTGTCGGCGAAGAAGAAGCCGGACATGCGGCCATTGCCACCTTTGCCGTCCAGTTCGATTTCCATGTAAGCCTTGACCAGCTTGCCGCCCATTGTGCCTGCGATCCAATCGAGGTTGGCATCGCGTCCTACACGGGCACGCTGGTGGCTGAACTCGTAGGTTTGACGGTTCCAATCCTGAAGGGCGACATATTGCAGGTTGGCGGCATCGCCTACCAGCAGTTCGGTTGCGCCAACGTAGGCGGAGTGGGTCTGTCCGTCAGCGGAGGCATAGTCCACGACGAGCGTGGCCTGCGCGTTTTCCTCAAGGACGACCAGCACATGCCCCATGCTGGCTCCGGCATGGGTGTTGTACATCACGACATGCAGAGGCAGATTGACGGTTTTGTTCTTGGGGACATACAGGAATAGGCCGTGTGTCCACAGGGCGGCATGGAGCGCGGCGAATTTTCCTTCACCGGGATGTACCGCTTTGGTCATGAGGTTGGGGCGCACCAGATCAGCATGGTCACGGCAGGCCGTGAGCAGATCAGTAAAAATGATACCATCCTGTGCGAGCTGGTCGGCACGCTGGTGAGCGACGACTTTGCCATCCACGAAGGCCAGCAGGCCGCTTTGCTCGTCGCCAATCAACGGTTCGCGGTTTTGCGCGGGAACGGTATCCAGCGTCGCGCCGTTCGGACTGATGATCTGACCGGCTTCGTCCCAACGGATGCTGCGATAGTCGGTGCGTCGCCATTCCTCATCGGTCAGCGAGGGCATGGGCATATCTTCATAGAGTTCCCACGCGGCCAGACGGCTTTCCGTCAGCCATTGGGGTTCCTGATTTTTGGCACTCAGCGCAGTTACATCTGCGCGGGTAAAGCCGGGCGCAGCGGGCGCATTCGTCCGCCGCCGTTGTGTTGCAACCACCGTTAGCACTCCTCGTCATCGGGCACAATCGCGCCCTCATGTGTTCATAATGAGCAAAATCAGGCGGGGGCGCGTGTGAACGCTGCCCCCTCACAATACAATTAGCCGATGGTTCCTTCGAGCTGAATCTGGATCAAACGGTTCAATTCCAGTGCGTATTCCATCGGGAGTTCTTTGACCAGTGGTTCGATGAAGCCATTGACGATCATGGCGTTGGCTTCATCTTCGTTCAGTCCCCGGCTCATCAGGTAAAACAACTGATCTTCACCGATGCGGCTGACCGAGGCTTCGTGCCCCATCGTGACGTTCTTGGCATCGCATTCGATGTAGGGGTAGGTGTCGGAACGGCTCTGGTCGTCCAAGAGGAGCGCATCGCAAACGACGTTGCTCTTGGCGTTGTCTGCGCCTTCCATGATCTTGAGCAAACCACGATAGCTGGCACGCCCGCCATCTTTGCTGATGGATTTGCTGATAATCTGGCTGCTGGTGTTGGGAGCCATGTGGGTGATCTTCGCACCCGCATCCTGATGCTGCCCACGCCCTGCGAAAGCGATCGAGAGGACTTCGCCATGCGCGTTTTCACCCGCCAGAATGACTGCCGGGTACTTCATGGTGAGCTTGCTGCCGAGGTTGCCATCCACCCATTCCATCGTCGCATTCTTGTGGGCAATCGCACGTTTGGTGACGAGGTTATAGACGTTGTTCGACCAGTTCTGGATGGTGGTGTACCGGCAGCGTCCGCCATCCTTGATGATGATCTCGACCACCGCGCTGTGGAGGCTGTCC
>CAIVEA010000087.1 GCA_903904765.1 uncultured Chloroflexota bacterium | reverse complement strand
CGACCTGGGTGGCAAAGCCCGCCTCGACATAGCGGGCGAAAATGGTGCAGTTGCCGACCTGCGGCGTGACCACTTCATCAACGGTTAGCAGTGGGCGCTGGCGCAGATGGCTGTTGGGATCATCAGCATTGGCATCGGTGGTCGCTGTGCCGCTGGCTTTGCTGTAAAACTCAGCGGTATCGGCATCGCAACCACCATAGATCACCTGCGTCGCCAGACCGGTGAACAACGCCTGGGTGCCTTCATTGCCGTAGATCATGTGAAACTGCCCTTTGGTCTGCGCCCCAATCATGATCGAGATGCGGCGCTTGCGGACGAGGTTCACATCGGCGACCAGACTGTCCAGCTTGCCCAGCGTCGGGAATTCATCCAGAATCACGCCCACAGGAACAGGCAGCGGGCCTTTGTTGCGTTCGCCAATGGTATCGAGGTCAAGCATCAACTTTCGCAGGGTCGCGCCTAAGTAAGACGCATAGACCGCCCGCATACGACCCGGACAGGTCAGGACAACCACCGTTGGCTGACCCACCACTAAATCGGCATCGAAATCTGATGCGCTAGTGTTGGCACGCACATCAGTGGAAGCCCAACCTGTCAAAGCCGTCGCAAGCGTTGCCACCACATTTGACGCGACTTTGCCATCCGATCCCACTGACGCGATGAAACTGTTCGCCAGCAGCGCCGCGTCATCTTTCTGCGAGGCAAGTTTGCCAGCCAATCCTTTCAGGTCATTCATGGCGTTGTAGATTTCGCCGAGATTGGGAAAACGAATCAGGCAGGCAGCAAGGAGCGCCGCCGCGCTGTCCGTCCAGAAGCGGTTGTCACCGGCGGCAGATGGCACCAGTACATCCGCAATGGCGCGGGCATCGGACACATTCTCAATGCCTTCCGCCAGATTGTAACGCGGTCCAATGGCACTGGTCGGGTCATGCACCACCACCAGATGGCGGGTCACAGCCGCATACTTCAACACATGCCCGGTGATTTCGCCCTGCGGGTCAGCGACGACGAGTGAATGTCCCGCCAGCATCCGATCCGCAATCGCGGGCAAAATAATGCCCTGCGTCTTGCCCGACCCCGGACCGCCAAGCGTCAGAATACCACGCGCCACATCTTCGCCACTGAGAGAGAAGCGACCCATGCCTAAGTCGAGGCGGCGTTTCTGTTCCCCCCAGAATGCGCCGAGCAGTGACAGCCCTTCCGCATCTTCGCGGCGGAAGCGTTTATACTCGCGCATGGTGCAGAAGTGGGATGAGCCTAAAGCGCCGCGCTTGACCTGTGGATTTCGCAGACGATCCACCCGCTCGCGCAGCCAGCCACCATTTTTGATGCCGCTGTGCAGCCCAATCGTCAGGAAGAACCAGAGCATCACCAGCATCACGCCAAACATGAACAGCCGCATGGCGTTGACATTCGGTGGCGCACCGACGAGGAGTTGGACAAAGCTGTTAGTGGACTGCCGTCCGCGCAGCGGCTGCACCGCCATGTCACCGAGCAGCGTGAGATAGACGGCGGAAACACCCAGCACAACGATCAGGTGAGCCAAGAATTTCGCGCCGCGCTTCCACCCCGATGTTCCCTGCGCTTCGCTGGTGCGCTGAATACCTGCTCCCAGCATGGCGCTAACCATGATAGGAGCAGTGAGTGTCAGACAGAGGAGGGGGGCGAGACAGCCGCCCAGCAGCATCCGCCCCTCAGTGAATAACCAGTAGAACATCGGCTATGCCTCTCGATCTTCGGCTGGACTGGTGCAGCGCAGCATAAGACGGTTAGT
>CAIVEA010000086.1 GCA_903904765.1 uncultured Chloroflexota bacterium | reverse complement strand
CAGGGCGGATGTTGATGGTCGCCATCGGGTCGGGCGTGAGCGTGTAGCTGGGCGCTTCGCCCAGAATGCCCGCCTGCCGCACCAGTTGCGGTCGGTACAGCGTGCCGCCGTTGGCGACTGCCGCGAACATCCGTACCACCTGTAACGGCGTGACCGACAGTTCGCCCTGCCCGATGGACATATTCACCGCGTCCGAGAACGTCCACTCGATGCCCGTGTTCACGCGCTTCCATTCCGGGTCGGGGATCAGGCCGGGGTCTTCCGGCAGGTCGGTCAATCCAGTCGGCTGTCCGAGGCCGAGGCGCTTGGCATAGCCCGGCAACGTTTCGGGGTCGAACTGATTGAGTTGATAGCCCACTTCGTAGAAATACGGGTTGCAGCTTTGCGTGAGGGCGCTGCGGAGCGTAACCGTGCCATGCCCACCGGGTAGCCAGTCGTAGCGGGTGATGTCCCGCGTCCAGATGCCGCTGCATGTATAACGCTGGTCGAGCGCATACACGCCGCTATCTGCCACCGCAATCGAGGAGGCGGTTTTCATGACCGAGCCGAGGGGATACGTTCCCTGCGTGGTGCGGTTGAGCAAGGGCAGACGCGGGTTGCTTTGCAGTTCCGCCATCAATTTCTGGGCGGCAGCGCGTCCCATCTGCGGGAAGGGGGCGAACACGTTGGCATCAAACGTCGGGTAGCTAACCATCGCCAGCACTTCGCCGGTGTAGATGTCGAGGATGACTGCCGACGCGCCTTTCGAGCCACGTCCTTCCAGTTGATACTCGCTGTAGTAGCGGTCAAAGATTTTGAGGATGGCTTCCTGCATCTCGGCATCAATCGTCAGCCACACGCTCTCCGGCGGGCGGCTGGCGCTGCGGGCCACTTCGCGCAGCACGTCGCCGCTGGAATTGACGATCAACAGCTTGCCGCCGGGATGCCCGCGCAGGCGATCATCCCAACTGCGCTCAATCCCGCTTTGCCCCAGAATCGAGTCGCTGTTGAAACCGTCGGCTTCGATGGCGGGCAGGTCGTCGGGGGCGGGGTAGCCCACTGCACCGACGATGGTCGGCGCGGCAGTCCCGTGTTCGTACAGGCGCGTGGGGCGGCTGCTGAACTGCGCCGCGCAGGTGCTTTCCAGTGCCGCGCTGGATTTCTCGTACACGCTCACTTCCAGCGTGCCGAGTTCCATCAGCCAGTCGGGGGCGGATTCGTCGTAGATGGCCTGAAGCGTCGCCGGGTCGCGCTCCATCGCCGGAGCCAGCAGCGCGAGGCAGGCGCTCCAGTCCGCAATCTGGTTTTTGACGGCCTTCACGATCACGATGCGCCCGCTTTGTCCGGCTAGAATCTGATCGTGGCGGTCATAGATGTTGGCGCGGCTGGGGATGGAGATTTGCAGTTGCAACTGCCCGCCGCCCGCCAGTTCGGGGAAAATATCCCCCGCCGACCATGCCACGCGCCATTGACCGGATTGCGGGTCGTACAGCAGTTGCAGCAGGCGGTCATTATCCGCAAACTCCCCTAGCTGGCGCGTCTGAAAATCCACGTTATAGCTGAAGGCCGCCACATCATTCCGCGAGGGGTCGCGGTAGAGCGTGTTGCCGCTGACGGTGAGCGCGGTCAGCGTCATGATGTCGGCAGCGGTGGTGTAGGCAGTGGTGAAAGCGTCTAGCGGTGTGGCTTCTTGGCTGGCGAACGACAGCAAGGCGTACATCGCCTGCCAGTCGCCCACGCGCCAGCTTTCGAGGAAATTGATCGCCGTACTCGCCGCGCCTTCCAGTTCGGGCGGAGAGGACAGGGAGGCCAGCGTGGGCAGCGGTTGTTCAGCGGCGGGTGGTGCGGGCTGACAGGCAGTCAGCAGCATCAGCAGCAGGACGATCAGAGCATGGCGACGCACAACAACAAATTCCTATCAGCGCGGATGGGCTATCCGCAGTTCTGTTCAGCCTTCATTGTAATGGAATACAAAGCAGGGGGCAAAGAAAGTGGCACATTCACAGGGTGAGCGCCGCCACAGCCGATCTGCAAAAGTTGGGTATGATTAGCGCAACACATTTTTACGAGCATCAAAATTAAGGGCGAAGCGATGAATAAGACAGTTTCGGTGGGGGTGGTCGGCAGTAGCTGGTGGGCGGATGCAATGTACATGCCTGCTGTGAGCAAGCACCCCGGCGCGGTGCTGACGGCGGTGTGCGGGCGCAACCGCCAGAATGCGGAAGCGATTGCCGCCAAATGGAACATTCCGCATGTGTTCACGGATTACGACGCGATGCTCGCCAGCGGCTTGATTGACGCGGTGCTGATTTCCACCGGCAATGACACCCACTACAGCATGACGCTCAAGGCGCTGGATGCGGGGTTGCATGTCCTGTGCGAGAAACCGCTGGCAATGACCTACGCCGAAGCGGTGGAGATGACCGCCCGCGCCGATGCCAGCGGCAAAACCTGCCTTGTCCCGTTCACCTACAGTTTCATGCCGGCAGCGCGGTATCTCAAGCGGCTGGTGGATGAGGGCTACATCGGCAAACCCTACCATCTGAATATGCGCTACTACACGGGTTACGCCCGTGATGGGCGCTATATGTGGCGCTTCGATCTGGCGGAATCCGGCGCGGGCGTGGTGGGCGACATCGGTTCGCACTTCATGTATCTGGCGCAGTGGTACTACGGCGAAATTGAGTCGGTCATGTGCCAGTTCAGCTATTTCGTGCCGCGTGCGCCGCGCCCGGACGGGAGCGACTACGAGAAGGGCGACGACAGCGCCAGCATCCTGCTCCAGTTCAAGAATGGGGCGCAGGGCGTGATTGTGGTCTCTGCCGTGTGCTACGAGGATACGCCCTTCGGTCAGACACACCACATGGAACTGCACGGTTCAGGCGGCACGCTGTACTACTTCAATGACTGGGACACGGTGCAGCGCGTCAGCGGGGCGCGGGCGGGCGAGGGCATGGTGAAAGAGTTGCCCATCCCGGATGATCTGTGGGGGAATGCGCGGCGTGATACCGTCCACAACACCTACAAGGACATTTTCCGCGAACAGGACAACATGGCTCGCGGCTGGATCAGCGCGATTCTGGCGGGCGAAACCCACCCGCGCCCGACCTTCGCGGAGGCAACGGCGGTGCAGCGCGTGATGGCCGCCTGCCAGCTGAGCGCCCGCGAGAACCGCCGCGTGTTCCTGTCGGAAATCACGGCGTAGGGGTACGCCCTCATCCCCGGCCCT
>CAIVEA010000085.1 GCA_903904765.1 uncultured Chloroflexota bacterium | reverse complement strand
CGGCGCAGACGGGGCGATTGTGGCGCAGTTGGATCGTGCGCCGCTGGGCGGGTATGCGCCCACCAGCACATGGGCAGCGGGGCAAACTGTCACCGAGCGCCTGTTCTTCCCCGGTGTGCAGGGGATGGGGCTGCGGCTGCGCGTGGGCTGGGTGAATCCAGCGACGGGCGATCTGCTGTCTGCCAGCGGCGCGGCGGTGAGCGAGAGCGCGTTCGCGCTGCTGCCCCCCGCCTAACCCGCATTCGTGATGGAGAGAGAACTGAGGGGTGAGGTTCTTGAACCTCAATAGCCAGAATCGAAAATGCGTATACAATTATTTCTAGGTTAACTCTTAACAGGCAGGTCGGGCGCATGGTCTCCGAAAAACAACTCAGCTACGAATCTGTGCTGGATGCAATGGGTCAAGGCGTGTTGATTTTCGATAGCCATGATCGCTTGGTGGTCGAAAATCTGGCCGCCCGCAACATGCTGGGCGCGGATTTGAAGCTGATACGCTCCAGCGGTTGGAAGGCCGCCGCTACGCTGTTCAACACCCGCATCACCGATTCGGAAGCCACTGCCGATGCTGCCCGTGAACAGGCTCGCGCCTCTGCTCGTCCGGTGCGTTTCCACATCTACCGCGCTGGCGAATATTTCCCGTGCTGGGTGGCGGAAGTGCATGGCACAGTGGGCGACACCTTCACGATGGTCACGCTCGAAATCCCTGATTGGTCGGTGCTGACTGAACTGATGGAACGCTTCCGCGACGAAGTGGAGCATTCCGCCACCGCCACGCAAGGGCATACCAGCCTCATCCTCAAGAGCATGAAGGTGCTCAAAAAGGGTGAAACGGTGGAGCAACTGGGCAAGCGCATTGGCGGCTTTGTGCAACTCATCGCCACCCATGCCCACCGCATCGAACGGTTGATGGCGCTGTTCCGCCGCATGGAAGAATTGCGGACGGGTTCGCTCTCTGCCGCCGTGCGCGAGGAACGGCACAAGATCAATCTGGCTGACTTCATGGAAGATTTCATCGAAGGGTTGGACGAGATCACGTTGCTCGACCCGGAGAGCGAAAATCAAGATTATCGTTCGCGCATCAGCGTCACTATCCCGGATGATGTGTACGTTTACGCCTCGTCCTACCGCCTGACCGCCGTCTTGCACGACCTATTGCGGAATGCTATCATGTACAGCCTGAAGGCCACGCCAGTACTCATCAGCGCACAAACTTCGCCGCAGGCGCAAGGTGTGCAGATTGATGTGGTAGATGAAGGCTATGGCATCCGCGCCAAAGAAGCGGAACGGGTGTTCCTGCCTTTCGAGCGTTCCCGCCAACCGCAGATCATTGGCGAGTTCGGCTATGGTCTGAGCCTGTATCTGTGCAAATACGAGATTGAGGCAATGGACGGCAAAATCTGGTTCCAGAGCGAAGAAGGCGTGGGTACGACCTTCAGTTTCAAACTCCCCCTCTGGCGTGAGGAGTTTGCCGCGTCCAGTTCCAGCGACAGTTAAACCTACGTCCCGCCGCCCGGTTCCGGTATCAGAACGCCGCCCGCCACCGGTTCGGGACGGCGTTTTTTGTTTCAGGCGGCACGAGCGAAAGGCTGCGGTATGACTTCCCTATCCTTCATGACCCGCGAGGTGTTCGATGGACTCATCATCCTTGTCATCCTGATCGGGCTAATCGTCGCCGCCCTGCGCCTGCATGCCGATTTCACCCGTCCGCTGCCGGGCGACCCGCCCGTGTTCCGTGACGAGGACACCCAACCGATTCGGAAACCCTAAGCATTCGCTTTGAACGCGCTCAACTGGAGAAAAGAACATGCTCGATATCAACCTGATCCGCGAGAAGCCCGACTGGGTGAAAGACCAGATTCGCAAGCTGAATGATGCCCCCGCGCTCGCCCGCGTGGATAGCATCCTCGATCTGGATCGCCAACGCCGCACATTGCTCACCGAAGTGGAGGCGATTCAAGCCGCCCGCAACCGTCTGAATAAGCAGGTGGGGCGCATTCGTGGCGACAAGAAATTGAGCGCGGAAGATCGCGCCGCCGTTGCCGCCGCCGTCACCGCTGCGCTGGCGAATGGCGATTACAGCACCGCCGTCGCGCTGATGGAAGGCGAACAAACCGCGCCCGCTACTAGCGCCCATGCGGATGTGGCGATGGAAGGGTTGATGACCGCACTGAAGGGCATGGGCGACCATGTGAACAACCTGAACGAGCAGGTCAAGGGCGTGGAGACCAGCCTTGATGAGCAGGTGTTGTGGCTGCCCAATCTGCCCCACGAGAGCGTGCCGGTGGCGGAGAGCGAAGCCAGCAATATCGCGTGGAAGCCGGAAGGTGACATCCGTGAGTTTGACTTCGAGCCGAAAGCCCACTGGGACTTAGGGACGGCGCTGGACATTATTGATTTCGAGCGCGGCGTGAAACTGGCCGGTTCACGCGCCTATGTGCTGAAGGGATGGGGGGCGCGTTTGCAGCGGGCGCTCATCAGCCTATTCCTCGATAAGGCGCGGGACAAGGGCTTCACCGAGTTGTACGTCCCCTATTTCGTGGCTGAACCCATGATGTACGGCGCGGGGCAGTTCCCCAAGTTCCGCGATGTGGTGTACTTCGACCCGGATGCCGAAGTGTACATGCTGCCCACAGCCGAAGTCGCCATCACCAACTTGCACCGCGACGAAGTGCTGGACGAGGCGCAGTTGCCGCTGTACTACGTGGCGCACACGCCCTGCTTCCGCCGCGAGAAAATGAGCGCCGGACGCGATGTGCGCGGTATCAAGCGCGTGCATCAGTTCGAGAAGGTGGAGATGTACAAGTTCACCACCCCCGAAACCAGCTACGCCGAACTGGAATCGCTGGTGGAGGCCGCCTCGGACATTTGCCGTGCGCTCAAGTTGCCCTTCCGGCGGCTGGAGATCGTCACGGGCGATCTGGGCTTCAGCGCCAGCAAGAAGTACGACATCGAGGTGTGGTCGCCCGGTTGCAAGGAATGGCTGGAAGTGTCGTCGTGCAGCAACACCGAAACGTTTCAGGCACGCCGCGCCAACATCAAGTACCGTCCGACGGAGGGCAAGAAGTCGCAGTTCCTGCACACGCTCAACGGTAGCGGTCTGGCGACCCCCCGCGTGGTGATCGCCATTCTGGAGAACTACCAGCAGGCCGAC
This sequence comes from uncultured Chloroflexota bacterium, assembly GCA_903904765.1. The sequence goes on along the minus strand of CAIVEA010000085.1, from coordinate 536 downwards.
GGGAGCATCATCATCCCGGACGCGCTGCGCCCCTACATGGGCGGCGCGGAACGCATTCCGGCAAGCGGGTAAAAACGTACAACCTCGATTCTTCGCTTTCGTAGGAGACATGGCCTGTCGTATCCACCATACGCAGGCGGACAACACAGGTGTTATCTCTACGACTCCGCGCATTTTCTCCATCTTCCCCCCTCGCCTAGCTGTACTCAGCGGTTGGGAGAGGGGGCGCAGAGGGTGAGGGCTACCATGAACGACGAACAACGACGACTGAACGACGAAGGCCGCACCATCTGGGATCAAAAAGCCGCCTTCTGGGATGAATTGCACGGCGACAACGGCAACCTGTTTCACCGCACACTGGTATCTCCGGCAGTGGAACGTCTGCTGGCGCTGCGCCCCGATGAGCGTGTGCTGGATGTGGGCTGTGGCAGCGGCGTGCTGGCGCGGCGCATGGCTGAACTGGGAGCGCAGGTGCTGGCGACGGATTTCAGCGCCGCGCTGCTGGAACGCGCCCGCACCCGTCCGCAACCGGGCGG
>CAIVEA010000084.1 GCA_903904765.1 uncultured Chloroflexota bacterium | reverse complement strand
GGTGATGAGCACAACACGCAGCGCGACTCCCGCGCCTTGGTCATCGCGATGATCATGACGGGCGTGATTTTTTGCGTGCAATTGGTGGGCAGTATGCTGTCGAACTCACTAGCATTGCTCTCGGATAGCGGCCACATGCTGGTAGATTTTGCATCCATACTAATCTCGTTTGTTGGCTTGCGTTTGGCTGTAAAGCGCAGTCAATCTCATCGCTTCAACTACGGCTGGCGCCGCGTGGAGATTCTGGCAGCACTGCTGAATGGAACTATACTGTTTATCATGTGTGGTTTTATTTTCTTTGAAGCAGTACAGCGCTTTGCGTCGCCGGAGGCGGTGCATGCGCACGAGATGCTCATTGTTGCTGTGGTAGGTTTTATCGCCAATGGAATTTCGCTGTACTTCTTGCATGGCTCCGAGCATCTTACCACGCGCAGCGCGTATTTGCATGTGCTCACGGATTTGCTGTCGTCGCTGCCGACACATCTGCCGCCAGCACGCAATCTCCGGTGACGCTCCCTATCGTAATGGATATACCCGCAGGCAACACGCCTGCACACGCGCTGCACCCCGGTCAAGCAGCGCGGATTATGACCGGCGCGCCCATGCCTGATGACGCGAACGCAGTAGTGATGGTCGAACACACACTCAGCACATGGCAACCCGCCGAAAGTGCCTCGGCTACCGTCAGCATTTTGAGACCAGTACACGCAGGAGAAAACATCCGCCAGCGCGGGGAAGATGTCCGTGCAGACGAAACAGTTCTAAACGCGGGTACGGTACTACGTCCATCGGAGATCGGGCTACTTGCTTCCGTAGGTTGCGCCAATCCATCTGTCGTGCGCCAACCGCGAGTCGCCATCCTCTCCACCGGAGATGAACTGGTTGATGTGAATGAGCCACTTGTACCCGGCAAAATCCATGACAGCAATCGCTACGCGCTGGCCGCGCAGGTCGCCACCTATGGCGGCATCCCGCTGCTCATCCCCACCGCCCGCGACACGCTGGACGATGTGCGGTTGCGCTTCGGTCAGGCGCTAGAACAGCAACCCGATTTGATCCTCAGTTCGGCTGGGGTCTCCGTCGGCGCGTATGATGTGGTGCGGAACGTAATCGAAGAAATGGGCGTTGTGGATTTCTGGCGAATCAACATCCGCCCCGGCAAGCCACTCGCCTTCGGTCAGATTGGCGGTGTCCCCTTCTTCGGGCTACCCGGCAATCCGGTGTCAGCACTGGTCACATTTGAAGTATTCGTGCGCCCTGCCCTTTTACGCCTCGGTCAACTGCCCGACCCGCAGCGCACGATTTTCGCAAAACTCGGTCACGACATTAAATCCGACGGACGGCGCAGTTATTTGCGCGTCCAACTCACCCACCGGGACGATCACTGGCAAGCACACCTCACAGGCAGTCAAAGCTCTGGCATGCTGACCTCGATGGTCAAAGCTGACGGTCTGCTCATCATCCCGGAAAATATCACTCAAGTATACGCTGGCAGCAGCCTGCCAGTTCGTCTACTCAAAGATTTACCCGTCATCCAATAGCCAGAGGTTAACCATGTCCAGTTCCGCCAGTTCCAGCCAACCTGCCGCCAGCAATTGGCCGCGCACCATCATTCTGGTGTTCATCGCCATTGGCATCGGCATCACGTCCTACCTGACGTATGTCAAAATTACCGCTGCGCCCACCGTCTGCGTAGAAGGTGGCGCGTTCAACTGCGATGTCGTACAGAACAGCTCGTATGCCAAACTGATGGGCATCCCCGTCGCCTATCTTGGCCTCGCCACCTATCTCGCGCTCGCCATCCTTGTGACGATGGAGAATCGGATCGGCATTTTGCGCGAATATGGCGCGATGCTGACGTTCGGCGTGGCGTTGTTCGCCTTTTTGTTCTCGGTGTGGTTGGTCTATGTGCAGGTCTTTCG
>CAIVEA010000083.1 GCA_903904765.1 uncultured Chloroflexota bacterium | reverse complement strand
GCCATATCAAGAGATTGATCGGACATGGAAGCGCGTGTTTTGGGCTGGAACGGCGCTGGCTTCGGTTTTCTTCGTTGTGGTAGCGCGAATGGGGTGACAGGCTGACGTTTTGTCTGTGATAGACAGGTATGGGCAAACTCATGCGGCTTGCTAACCGCTTTTCTGGGGGCGCGGTACGGACTCTGTGCCGTAGCGTTTTTGGTTGTCCCTTCCCGCACAAAAACAACGGGGTGAGGTTGCCCCCACCCCGCAGCCTGTATTACACCGGGCGCACCGCCGTCACATAGGCTTGAATCGTGGTGCAACCGAGGGCGCGTGCCACCGAAACGCGGTGGTTGCCATCGCGCACGAAGTAATCCCCGTTCAACTCGTACACCTCGACGGGCGGCAGGCCCAGATCGCCCACCATCTTCACGAGGACGCGGCTCCAGCGGTCACGGTTGACCGAGTTGCGCGGCAGGAAGGTGGGCGTGAAATCTTTGTGCCGCCCCACGCTGCCCACAATCCGTTCCACCGGAACATCCACCAGACCGATGTCCACTTCGTTCCATGCGTTGAGCGCAGCCCGCGCCTCCTCGAAGCTCAACAGATGCGCGGATTGCCCGCGTAGTTTGGCAAACAGCTCTTGCCAGAAAGCACGGTTGCTGGCGCTTTCGTAACGCTGCATCGCCATGATAAGTTCGTGTTCCATACGTCAACTTCCCTTACGCTAAACCTAACTCACCCTACCACAACAACACTATAGGGTGGCAATCATGAAGATCGCTAACAAAATAGGTGAAATTTTGTGACTATTGACGTTAAGCGTGGAACATGAACCGGGAAAACAAACCCGCCTGTGCAGGCTGTACGGCCTGCACAGGGGTCATTGACGCGAGTGAGGACGAACCGGTGATGATCTACGAAGTGCCTGCGCTGCCGGGGTTAGCCGCCTTCGCCAGTTCATCATCAATGATGTCGGCAAAGACCTGATAGGGCTGTGCGCCGCTGACGAAGCGCCCGTTGATGAAGAAGGCTGGCGTACCCGTCACGCCCAAATCCTGCGCGTAGGTGGCATCGGCACGCACTTCGTCCAGATGCGTCTGGTTATCGAAGCAGGTCGTGAAGGTCGGCACATCCATGCTTAGTTCTTGCGCGTAGCTGATGAAGGCATCGCGGCTCAAATCCTGCTGGTTGGCGAAGGTCAGGTTGTGGAACTCCCAGAACTTGCCCTGATCGTTCATGCAACCGCCTGCCAGCGCCGCTTCCAACGACGACTGCCCCAGAATCGGGAAGTCGCGGTACACCATACGCACCTTGTCGCCGTAATTCGCCAGCAGCGGGTCGAGCGTATCCGTCACAAAGCGCCCGCAGTACGGGCAGCGGAAATCGCTGAATTCCACAATCACCACCGGGGCATTTTCTGGCCCACGAGCCGGGTCATCATCGGCGCTCACATCGTAGCGTTGCCCCTGTTGCAAACCCGCTTTGGCGGTGTCTGCGCTGCCCTGCGCTTCGGCAACGGCGGCTGCGGCTGCGTCCACCAACTTCTGGTTTTCCACGCTGTTGGCGTTGAACAGCGCCGTAACGCTGGCTCCGGCGGCCACCGCGCCCAGACTGAAAAAGACGATGGCGATCAGCACGTAGTTCAAGAACACACGCGGAATGACCAGCACACCACTCTGCGCGGGGGCAGGCGGCGGCGCGGCAGCACGCTGTTGGGCGATCAACGCCTCGGCAGCCTCGTCCGGGTTTACGGGCGGGGCGGGTAGTGCGTCCGGCGTTTCGTTGGGGGATGTATTCATCAACGACACAGACAACCTCATTTCTACGATAGCATTTTTGATAGTAATGCGACTATGGGCGGCGGTCTATACCCAAAATGGTGCGCTTTCCCTACGGATGACCTGTGCGGATGGTATTGGAGATGGAAATTGCACTCATAAAGGTACGCCGCTTGTGACCAATTTCGATTACAATGGTAGATGCGGTGGGGGGAAGCAATTTTACGTTCCCAGTGAAACACTCATTTTCATATCCGTATGTTTTGTGTCTATTCGTATGTAGGTGCCGTTCAGGAGGCTTGCCTTTGAGTGAACCAGCAGCGCAGGGGTTAATGGGTCTGGTCGTGAGCGATCAAAGTGGTTTTTTTCGAGTCGAACTAACGGACGGGTCATCGGTGGTGTGTCGGTTGCGCGGGCGTTTGCTGGAAGAAGCACGCTCGTCGGATATTGCCGCCATCGGGGATCGTGTACACATCCAATTATTGCCGGACGGTACGGGCAGCATCGAAGCGGTTGAGCCGCGTCAGAGCGCCCTGTCGCGGGCGCTGCGTACCGAAGGTAAGCGCGGCGCGGGCGAATCTGAGCGTGAGCAGGTGATTATCGCCAACGCCGACCAAGCCTTCTTCGTCTTTGCTGCCGCGCAGCCCACCCCCAACCTGCGTATGCTAGATCGCTTTCTGGTGGCCGGGGAGAAATCCGGCATCAGCAAGCTAACGATTGTCGTCAACAAAATTGATATTGAAGACAACTCGCTGGTCAAAGCACAATTCTCGGTCTATGAGAAGCTCGGTTATCCGGTGCTGTACACCAGCGCCCGCGATCATCTGGGCATTCCCGAACTGCGGAGCGCCCTAGCGGGGCATCTGTCGGTGTTCACGGGGCCGTCCGGCGTGGGCAAGACCAGCCTGCTGAACGCGGTGCAACCCGGTCTGGGGCGCACGGTGAAGGCCGTCAGCCAGCGCCGCGCCGAAGGCCAGCACACCACCCGCGACAGCGTGCTGATTCGCCTTGAGATGGGTGGTCATCTGGCGGATACGCCGGGGATGCGCTCGCTCGCCTTGTGGGACATCGAGCCGGAAGAACTGGATGGCTACTTCCGCGAACTCGCGCCGCTGGTCAAACAGTGCAAGTTCAACGACTGCGGGCACGGCGCGGAGCAAGGCTGCGCGGAGGGCGCGGCGCTGGCGGCGGGGTCGGTGGCGGAGAGCCGTTACCAGAGCTATCGCGCTTTGCGTGCCGAACTGGAAGCGGCCTACGCGCTGTACTAAGACCGTACCATGCACGACCACCAAACCTCACCCCTCTCATCCCCTCTCCATCGCAATGGAGAGGGGAAGCTCAGTGAGAATAACAATCCGCCTGTGCAACCCCCCCCCGCTGGAACAGTGTGGGAAGTGGCACAGGTCTTTTTGCGGCTGGGCTTCACCGCCTTCGGGGGGCCAGCCGCCCATATCGGGCTGTTCCGCGAGGAAGTGGTCACGCGGCGCGGTTGGCTCACCGATGAGCATTTCCTCGACCTGCTGGGCGCGACCAACCTGATTCCGGGGCCGAACTCCACCGAGATGGCGATTCACATCGGCTATCTGCGGGCGGGCTGGCGCGGATTGATCGTGGGCGGGGTGTGCTTCATCGCGCCGGCCTTCTTCCTCGTGCTGGCGCTGGCGGCGCTGTATGTGCAGGTGGGGACGCTGCCCGCCGCCCAATGGCTGCTATACGGTATCAAGCCGGTCATCATCGCGGTGATCGCGCAGGCGGTGTGGGGGCTGCGGAAGTCCGCCGTCAAAAATCGTTTGCTGGCGGGTCTAGGGCTGGCGGCTTTCGGGTTGTCGTTGCTCGGCCTGAACGAATTGCTGCTCCTGTTCGGCCTCGGCGGGTTGTATATGCTGTACCGGTTGGTGCGCCACCCGTCCCGACCGCGCTCCTTCGCGCTGTCCGCTGGCGGGCGTAAGGGCGTGCTGATCGGGCTGCTGGCGGCGCTGCTCGGCCTGCTGCTGGTGGGCGCGGCCTTCGATAACCTGTTCCTGATTTTCCTCAAAATCGGTTCGGTGCTGTATGGCGGCGGGTATGTGCTGCTGGCCTTCCTGCGGAGCGAGTTTGTGACGCGCTTGGGCTGGCTGACGCAGCAGCAACTTCTGGACGCGGTGGCTATCGGGCAGTTCACGCCGGGGCCGCTGTTCACCTCCGCCACTTTTGTCGGCTATATTTTGCAGGGCGTACCGGGGGCGCTGCTGGCGACCATCGGTATTTTTCTGCCGGCTTTCGTGTTCGTGTTCGTGGCGACCCCGTTCATCCCGCGTATGCGCCGTTCGGTGGGGCTGGGGGCGCTGCTGGACGGCGTGAATGTGGCGGCGCTGGGGCTGATGGCCGCCGTTGCGGTGCAGTTGGCACAGGCCGCGCTAACCGATGCGCTCACAGTGGTGCTGGCGGCGGGGGCGGCGGTGCTGCTCGTGCGCTACAAAATCAACTCGACGTGGCTCATCCTCGGCGGTGCGCTGATCGGCTTGCTGGCAGGGCACTGATTCAACCGTGTTCTTGTTCGATCAGGGCGTGCAGGCGTTCAGCCAGTTTCGGGCGGTTGCGCGTGAGCATCTTCTCGTGCAGATTGTGGATGTGGTAACGCACGCCGGCTTCGGTCAGTACCAGCGTATCAGCGATAGTTAGCGTGGTGCTGCCCCGTGCCACATGCTGCGCCACTTCCCATTCCAGTGCGGTGAACGGCTTTACGGGTAGCGTGGGCGCATCTTCGCCCAGCAGGGTGATCGTCCGCCGCAGATGGTCGGCGCGGGCATCATCTCCTGCTTCCCAGAAAGTATGTATGCGCTGGCGCAACAGCGGGAACAGCGGCAGGAAGGCTAGCGACAGCACATTACCAGCGGGTAATGTGCGCTCGATCACGGCATCCACCAGCGCCAGCGCGGCTGTCTCGTCCCTGTTTTGCAGCTGTGCGACGGCTTTCAAGGCCATCGCATTCGTGACCAGTAAAAGCTGTCCGAGGGCGTTGTACTGCTGCTCCAACGTGTCCAAACGTTCCAGCGCCCACACCGTATCACCCAGAATCAGCCGCGCAAATGTGGTCACATAGGCTTGTCCCGTCAGCACGGCTTCCGGCGGTTCTTCGTCTGGGCAGTTGTCCAGCCAGTAACGGGCGGTGGCGGGATCATACCAGCGCAGGAGAATCCGCATCCGTTCGACTTGTACCGATAGGTTGAACACATCCGGTTGTTCGCTGCCCCGCACCCGCGTGGCGTTGCCGAAAGCTGCCTGTGCTGTGGCCGCGTCTCCTCGCAGCAGCGCGAGTGAACCGCGCAGACTGTACAAGATTGAAAGCACCAGTGGACTCATTAATTCGATCTGGTTGAACGCAGGCAGCAGATAAGAATCCGCTGCCGCCAGTTCACCCCGATACATCAGCGCAAGTGCACCTTCCTGCCGCAGCGAATAAGCCGCATCCGTCACCCACCAGCCCAGCGCCGCACGGGACTGGTGAATGACGGTTATGCCTTCTTCTACCAGAAGGAATGCGCTGTTGAAGTCTCCATCAGCCAGAAAAAAGTACGCCTGATTCATGATCGCCCGCACCAGCACCCGCAGGTTGCCGGTGTCCTGTGCAATTCGATGTTGCTCGCCCACCAGCGCCCGCGCTTTGCTCATCTGACCCATATTGATCTGCACCAGTGAGGCCAGCATGAGCACATAAGCGTACAGGCTATCGTGCGGCAAATGCTGTAACGCCTGCTCGATCAAGGTGGGATACAAGGCTGAATCACCATCCGGTAGCAGATAGATAAAAGCCTGTGCCAGCGCGATTTCTCCGCGTAGCGTATTGGCCGCCGGATGTGCTTGCAAGCGGGCGAGGTACTGACGGGCGAGTGTGGCATCCCCCGCCGAATCCGCCAGCGCCATGATTGCATACACATAGAGTCGGGGATATTCATCCAGCAGCGATGGCGGGAAATTCTCCACCCATTCGAGCATCAATTTAGGATGGTATTCAGCGATTCCCTGTTTCATCGCCTCGATCACATAGCGAGCAGTCAGCGAGTCATCCCCGCTGGCATAGGCGTGTTCGGCGGCCTCATG
>CAIVEA010000082.1 GCA_903904765.1 uncultured Chloroflexota bacterium | reverse complement strand
TGGGGGTGGTGCTGCGCTTGCTGGCGTTGGGCGCGGCAGGGCGCTTGCATCCCGACGAGGCGTTATTCGCCACGTTTGCACGCGGCGCGGCAGTGCAGGGGCACTGGATGCTGCCGGGGGCGCTGGATAAGCCGCCGCTGACGTTGTATGCACAGGCGCTTTCGATGAGCGCATTTGGCGTGACAACCTTGCCGGATGGCGTGTTGACGCTGGACGTGTACCGGGGAGAACTGGCGGCGCGGTTGCCCGGTCTGGCGGCCAGTATCTTGCTGCTGCCGCTGGTGTACCATCTGGCGCTGTGCCTGTGGCGTGACTCGCGCACGGCGCTGATCGCGCTGGCGCTGGTCGCCTGTTCCCCGCTGGCGCTGGCGTTCAGTGCCACCGCCTTCACGGATGGCTTGCTGCTCCTGATGTTGACGATGGCGCTGCTGGCCGCCCTGCGCGGGCGCTGGCTGTGGGCGGGGGTGTGGCTGACGCTGGGCGTGGGCTGCAAACAACAGGCGCTGCTGCTGCTTCCCCTGTTACTGGCGCTGGCAGTTGTGCGGCGGGAGGGACGTGGATGGTGGTTGCTGCCGCCGCTGCTGGTCGGGTTGGGGCTGTTGACCGCGTGGGAGGCAGCGCGGGGGACGGTGGGCAGCGTGTGGGCGCTGGCCGCTGCCAACAACGAACCGGCGCGGTTGGCATCTCCGGCGGACTGGTTGCCGCGTTTGTCCGCATGGTGGGGCTACGGACAGGTTGCGCTCGGTGCGCCGCTGGTGACGGCGGTGCTGCTAGTGCTGGCGGCGTGGGGTGCGCGGGGCAGGGTGGCGCGGACGCTGGCGAGCTACTGCCTGCTGTATCTTCTCGCGCACACCGTTCTAGAGATCAATATTTATGACCGCTACCTGCTGCCGCTGTTGCCGTTGCTGGTGCTGCTGGCGGCGAACGGCCTGCGGCGGCTGAGCGCGGGATGGCGCATACCGCCTGCGGGTTGTGCGCTGGCGGCGGGAGTGCTGCTGGCAGGAGCGTTTACGGGTGGAGAAGCCCGGTTGGGTGGCGATCATGGCGTGCATGACGGCATTGACCGCGTGGCAGCTTACCTGAACGAACGGGCGCTGGGAGCGATTGTGTATGATCGCTGGTTGGGCTGGGAATTGGGCTACTATATGGGCGCGTGGTCGGATAAGCGGCGCGTGTACCATCCCACGCCGCGCACACTGGCGGCGGATGCGGTGCAGCAACGCGACCCCGCCCCGCGCTATTTCTCTGTCCCAAATGATGCACCCTACGCGGCGTGGCTGCGTGCCCTGAGCGATGCTGGCTTTGACGTGCAGATCGGGCTGCGGTTGCCGCTGTTCACCGTATACGAACTCATTCCCCCGTCGTGGGTGGGATGCGCTTCAACCGTTGAATCATCTTGGCGGGTTCGGACTGTGCGCTACGCGGATTTATGCGAGTGACGGCCTCATGCGGTTCGACAGTATCCGGCGGGGCATTCTCCACGCCCGGATTCAGTTCTTTCCAGTTTTCGAGGAAGGTGTGCATCCATTCCAGTTCGGCCTGCATCAGGGCGATGCTGTGGGTGTACAGCGCGGCGATGTGCGGGGCGGCGCTGGTGTCGGTCTGGTTGCGCTCGTAGGCTTTCAGGACGGCGTTCAGGCGCTGTTGTAAATCATCGTGATGGTGATTCAGCGTCTGGTACACCTGACGGGGTTGCAACACCGTGATGTTCGCCAAGCCTAGCTCAAAGCCCGATCCGAGCGCACGCGGTTGCCGCAATAGGTCGCTGACGGCGGTTTGCAGGATTCCCCGCCCAGCCTCGGTGATGCTGAAGCGTTTCTGCGCCGGGCCGCGTCCCTCCGGGTGGAGTTCGCTACTGAGCAGTTTTTGCCGTTCCAGCCGATTGAGCAGGTAGTAGATGGATGAGAAGCCGATGGTCAGCCATTCTCGCAGACCGCGCTCATCAATCGTCTGCTGCAATTCGTGTCCCTGACGCGCTCCTTCGGATAGGAGGCTCAGGATGGTCAACTCGGCATCGGTCAGCATAATTAGTGTCCCCGAAATGAACAGTAGCCACGTTGCCAAGCATAGATGCGATGCGGTGAGCCGTCAACTCAGGGCATTTCTTTGCGACGGCCTGTTTTGAGTACTTCTTTGACGATTTTGACGAGGTTGTGGGTGATCCCCGGCTTGGTCACGTAGCGATCTGCACCCAGTGACAAACCCTTGCGGATGCTGTCATGGTCGGCTAGTGCGGATAGGATGACAACGGGTAGCGCGTCGAATACCTTCTTGCTACGCATTTGCCGGAGGAGTTCAAAACCATCAATATCGGGCAGCATCAGGTCGAGGATGGTCACATCGGGCAGCGGGCGTACATCCCGCAAAATCTGGACGGCCTCTGCCACATGGTAAGCCTGCAAGACTTCCCATCCGGCCATTTCCAGCAGCTTTTTTACCATGTCCTGAACGCTGGCTTCATCTTCGATCACGAGAATGCGGATTTTACGTTCGGTCACGCTGGGCGCGCCTTCCTGCACATTGGCCTGTCGTTTCGCCAAACAGAGGTCGTTATAGCGCGGAAAGAGTGGAAGTGCAAGCGTAATAGATTGTGATGGTCTGAAAACAGTAAAATAGTCCTGTGTGAAGATTGGTATTGGATGCAACGAGGTGTGTGGAATGCTGCAACAGTGGGAATTGCTTAGTCCATTTATTCGCCGTGTGGTGGCGTTCCAGCCAGCGGCGGCTGGCTTGCATACGGTTGCTCTGGAACATCGGGTGACGGGTAC
>CAIVEA010000081.1 GCA_903904765.1 uncultured Chloroflexota bacterium | reverse complement strand
CCCTTCAGCATGTCGCTGAGAGATTTCAGTTCGCGGCGACCACGACGGCTGAGCGCCTTGCCGCGCTGGCTGTTGTCCACAAGGCTGTCAACTGCTTCCTGAAGCATACGCTTTTCGTTGCGGACGATGACATCAGGCGCACCCAGATCGAGCAGGTGCTTCAGACGGTTGTTGCGGTTGATGACGCGGCGATAGAGGTCGTTCAAGTCGCTGGTGGCGAAGCGTCCACCGTCCAACTGCACCATCGGGCGTAGATCGGGCGGGATGACCGGCAGCACCGTCAGGATCATCCATTCGGGACGGTTATTGCTCTTACGCAGGCTTTCGACCACGCGCAGACGCTTGGTGGCCTTCTTCTTGCGCTGCTTGGACTTGGTGTTCTTGACTTCGTGCCACAGTTCCACCGATAGGCGATCCAAATCCATGCGCTTGAGGATTTCGTAGAAGGCTTCCGCGCCCATGTCGGCATGGAAAACCTGCCCGTAACGGCTTTTGAGTTCACGGAAGCGAGTTTCCGGCAGGAATTGGAGGATGTGCAAATCCTGAAGTTCCTGACGAGCTTTTTCGGCGGCCTGCCGCACGGAAGCCATGCGACCATCCAGTTCGGCGCGTTGCTCATCAATGCTGGCGACCGCATCATTCGACAGCGAGTCGGCCTCATTGTCGAGTTCACCTAGTTGCGCTTGACGGTGGTCTTCAATCTGCGCCTGCACATCGTTCAGATAAGCGGTGGCAGCACTCTGAATGCGCGAGATGTGTTCGTAGGTGATTGTCTCACCTTTGGCGGCGATGATGGTGTTTGCGCCCTGAAAATCAATGTCGGCAGGGGCGTTTTGACCGATGAGCGACTCGACGCGATTCTGGACTGCCTGTGCTTCTTGCATCACTTCATCGCTTCTACGGCTGATTTCGCCATCGAAGCGTGAGTGAATGCTATTTTTGCGGTCTTCAAAGGCGCTCAGAGCGTTGTCGCGCTGCGAACGCACCGATTCGATCTGTTCTTCCAGATCGCCGCCGAGGATGGCTTCCTTCTGGCTGAGTTCTTTGTCTACACGCCCCAGCGCCTTCTGGCGGGCTTCTTCGTCCACATGAGTGATGACATACTGGGCGAAGTACAGCACGCGGTCAAGGTTGCGGCGGCTGATGTCCAGCAGCAGACCGAGATAGCTAGGTACGCGGCGGGTGTACCAGACATGTGCGACGGGCGCGGCCAGTTCAATATGTCCCATGCGTTCGCGGCGGACGGCAGCGCGGGTGACTTCCACACCGCACTTGTCGCACACGATGCCACGATAACGGACGTTCTTGTACTTGCCGCAATAGCACTGCCAGTCTTTGGTGGGGCCGAAGATGGCTTCGCAGAACAACCCATCTTTTTCAGGGCGCAAGCGGCGGTAGTTGATCGTCTCCGGTTTGGTGACTTCGCCATACGACCACGAGCGAATCTGCTCTGGCGAGGCTAGGCTAATTCGCAGTGCGCTGAAATCCTTTGCTTCCAAGGGCTACACTCCTCTGCGCTATACCAAAGTTGAGGCTGGTTTAGTTACAATATGCTGCCATACGGAGGAAAAGTCTACCGAAAACAAAACAGCGTTTGGCATCTTGACCCTCGCTGTTCTCTCGTTGAAGTGAGTTTCCAACATCGTTCGTAAAAGAGCATTCTATGTAAAATTGTGACGAAAGTCAAGCGACAATTCCTCTTTATTGAGTGGTGGATTTGGCGAATGGACGGCGAGAAAAACGATTACGTAATGGGGTGTAAAGATGGATGAGATACGCGGATTGATATTTGATCTGGACGGGGTGATTACCGATACAGCGGAATATCACTTTCTGGCATGGAAGCGACTGGCGGAGGAGGAAGGGCTGCCCTTCACACGGGACGATAATGAGGCTTTGCGGGGGCTATCGCGGCGTGAAAGCCTGCTGCGGTTACTGAAAGGGCAGGTGGTGGATGAACCGACGATGCAAGCATGGATGGAGCGTAAGAACGTCTATTATCTGGCCTATCTGGATGAGATCACGCCGCAAAGCCTGCTACCGGGTGTAGGGGCGCTGCTGGAGGATGCACGGCGGGCGGGGTACAAACTGGGGGTGGGGTCATCCTCGAAGAACGCGCAGCAGGTGATTCGCCATCTAGGGCTGACGGCGGTGTTTGATGTGATCGGGGATGGCTACTGCGTGGTGAATGCCAAACCCGCGCCGGATTTGTTTTTGTGGGTGGCGGGAGCGATGGGGGTGTATCCGACGCAAGCGGTGGTGTTCGAGGATGCGGAGGCGGGTGTTGTGGCGGCGGTGCGTGGCGGCTTCCGCACGGTGGGGCTGGGCGCGGCGGCTGTGAACCTCGCCAGCGTGTGGCTACCGTCGCTGGAAGCGCCCCCGCTGGCGGACATTGTGCGGCGGGTGCAGGCCGCTGGATGAGCAGTGCTTTCAGGGAACAGGCGAGGCCGGAGCGTTATTTCTTCTGGCCTTCTTCATCGCGGCTACCCTTGTCTTTGTCTTTGTTCTTCTTGTCTTTTTCGGTGCTAATCTGCTCATCGCGCTTGGGTTTACGCACGCCTTTGGGCATCACTCCACTCCTTGCTTGAAGGTCGGGGGGGTCAGGCTTCTTTAACAGGTAGCTCTGCTGAACGCTGCTCGACTTTGGCACGCAGGTAGGCATCCATGAATTCGTTCAGGCGGCCATCCAGCACCGCGCCCGTGTTGCCCATTTCATGATCGGTGCGATGGTCTTTGACCAGTTGATATGGGTGTAGGACGTAGGAGCGAATCTGGTTGCCCCAACCGGCATCAATATTTTCGCCCTTGAGCGCCGCTAACTGCGCTTCTTGCTTTTTGCGCTCCATCTCGAACAGCCGCGCTTTGAGAATTTGCATGGCGCGTTCGCGGTTTTGCATCTGGCTGCGCTGGTTCTGGCATTGCACGACCAACCCGGTGGGTAAATGTGTGAGGCGCACGGCGGTGTCGTTTTTCTGCACATGCTGCCCGCCTGCGCCACCTGCGCGATAGGTTTCCACCTTCAGGTCTTTTTCGCTCACTTCGATGTCAATTTGACCCTGAATATCCGGCCACAATTCCACTTTGGCGAACGAGGTGTGGCGGCGATTGGCTGCGTCGAACGGGCTGAGACGCACGAGGCGGTGTACGCCCTGTTCGCTTTGCAAATAGCCGAAAGCGTACTCGCCTTTGATGCTCATCATCACGCTTTTGATTCCGGCTTCTTCGCCTTCGCTGCGTTCGATGATTTCGACTTTGTAGCCGTTCTGTTCCGCCCAGCGGATATACATGCGCTCCAGCATTTGCGCCCAGTCCTGAGAGTCCGTCCCGCCCGCACCGGCATGAACCGCGAGGATGGCGTTTTCGGCATCGTATGGGCCGGAGAGTAGGGCTTGCAGGGACATGCGTTCGACAAGACCGCTGAGCGCCTCGGTTTCGGTGGTCAGGTCGGGGAGCAGGCTTTCGTCGCCCAACTGCGCTAGTTCAATCGCATCATTGATGCGGGTGGCTGTCCCTTGCCAGCGGTCAATTTCCTCTTTCAGCCGCGCCATCTCCTGCATGACCTTCTGGGCGTTATCGGGCGCGTTCCAGAAGTCAGCGGCGGCGGATTGCTCACCGAGTTCGGCATATCTGTGCGCTTTACCGTCTATATCAAGACGCGCCATCAGCCCGTCAATACGGGTTTTCATAGGTTTCAACAGGCTGACCAGATGTTCCATCGGTTGAGTCCCAAAGCTCCTTCAAGTGGAAACGTAAGGCTAGTTTTCGTCAAATAGGCTTTTGACGAAGTTTTCAGGATTGAACAACACCATGTCGTCCACACCTTCGCCCAGACCGATATAGTGTACCGGCAACTTGAGATCGTTGAAGATCGAAAAGACCATGCCGCCTTTAGCGGTTCCGTCCAACTTGGTGACGATGACTCCGGTCACGTTGGAGGCTTCGCGGAACTTCTGTGCCTGCTGCATGGCGTTCTGTCCGGTTGTGCCGTCCAGCACCAGCAGCACCTCATGGGGCGCATCTGGCACGACACGGCTGGAGATGGCCTTGATCTTGGCGAGTTCTTCCATCAGGTTGAAATTAGTGTGTAGCCGCCCTGCGGTGTCTACAATCAGAATGTCGTAGCCGCGTGCATTGGCGGCGGCGGTAGCATCGTAGACCACAGCGGCGGGGTCGGAACCGGGCTTGTTGGCGATCACCGGCACGCCGACGCGATCACCCCATGTTTTCAACTGCTCGATGGCGGCAGCACGGAACGTGTCTCCCGCTGCGATCATTACTTTGCGTCCGGCGCGGTTCAGGCGGTTAGCGAGTTTGGCAATCGAAGTGGTCTTGCCAGAACCGTTCACCCCCACCACCAGAATGATCGAAAGAGGCCGTCCGCTGATGTTCATCGGCGGCGGGATGGTGAGCAGCGATTGAAGCGATTCGCGCAGCGCCTTGTTCAACTGCTCGCTGCGGGTGAGTCCTTCGCGCTTGATACGCGCCCGCAGTTCGTTCAATACGCGCTGCGTGGTGGGAACGCCCATGTCGGCCTGAATCAGAATGGCCTCGATGTCATCCCATGTATCATCATCAATTTCACTGTTACCGAGCATCTGGGCGATGCGCCCAAAAAAGGATTGACGGGTTTTGGTGAGACCGGAACGAAAAATGCTCAACGAGGCGATCTCCTGTCAGCGTGTGCGAACGGGTCAGAACGTGTGGACGGGCTTGTTTTGCCCCGAAACCACATCCATTTTAGTATACATGCCGGTAGGATATAATTGAAGTCTCGATGCTTTGTAGGGAGTGGGTATGGCGAGTGGGCGTTTGACGCATGTGGATGAGCAGGGCGCGGCGCGGATGGTGGATGTGGGCGCGAAGCCGGATAGCGAACGCATGGCGGTGGCCGGCGGGTCGGTATTCATGCAACCCGATACACTACGGCTGATCCGTGAGGGGGCGCTCAAGAAGGGGGACGCGCTCACGGTGGCGCGGTTGGCGGGCATCATGGCTGCCAAAAAGACATCCGATTTGATTCCGCTGTGCCATCCTTTGCCCCTCACACATCTGGATGTCGAACTGACGCTGGATGAAGCGGCGAACGCGGTGCATATTCAGGCGACTGCCCGCACACACGGGAAGACGGGCGTGGAGATGGAAGCACTCACGGCGGTCACGGTGGCGGCATTGACGCTCTATGACATGGCGAAGGCCGTAGATCGAGAAATGCGCCTGACGGACATCCGGTTGCTGGAGAAGCACGGCGGTCAACATGGCGATTATGTGGCGGAGTCACGCTGATGCAGGTTCATATTTTGCTGTTCGCCACCCTCAAAGACCTCGCCGGACAGAACCGGTTCACATTGTCGCTGGTGACTACACCTGCGACGGTGCGCGGGGTGCGGCAGGCGCTGGCGCAAATGTATCCGGCGCTGGCGGCGCACATCGAGGCGGCGATTGCTGCGGTCAACGAGGAATATGCGTTTGCCGATGACCCTGTGAAAGAGGGCGATACGGTGGCTTTTTTCCCGCCCGTCAGTGGCGGGGATGGACGCGAGTATCCCGAGGTGTTCCGGTTGGCGGATGCGCCGTTTAGCACGGACGAACTGGTGCGGGCGATCACCGTGCCGGAGACGGGTGCGGTATGCGTGTTCAGCGGGATGGTGCGTGGGCAGACAGTGCAGGCCGATGGTCAGCGGCAGACGGAACGCTTAGAGTATGAATCATATTCGCCAATGGCGCTGGCGAAGATGCGTCAGGTGGCGGCGGAAATCCGTGAACGCTGGCCGCTGGTGCAGGGGATTGCGATTGTGCAGCGCGTGGGCGTGCTGGCGGTGGGCGAGAACACGATTGTGATCGCCTGTTCGTCCGGCCACCGCGATCAGGGTTGTTTTGAAGGCGCACGGTACGGCATTGATCGGTTGAAAGAGATTGTGCCGGTCTGGAAGAAAGAATTCGGCACGCAGGGTGAACAATGGGTGGAAGGTCATTATAATCCGGTGCCGGAAGATCGCGCTTGAGATCGGTGCAAAGCGCGTTCTGCGATTCCCAAAAGTGATTTGCGGATTTTATGTGGAATGGAGTGGTTGGTATGGCGCGACGAGTGGTAATAACGGGGATGGGGCTGCTCACACCGGTTGGCAACACGGTGGAGGCAAGCTGGAGCGCGATTAAAGCGGGTACGAGTGGAATCGCTCCCATCACGCTCTTTGACCCGAAAGATCATCTGGTCAAGATCGCTGCCGAGGTCAAGAATTGGGATGCCGCAGAATATATGCCCGTCAAAGAAGCGCGGCGGCGTGACCGTTACCAGCAATTCATCGTGGCGGCGGCGAAACAGGCGATGGAGCAATCCGGCCTGAGGGTGACTGATGCCAACCGTAACCGGATCGGCACGATCATCGGCTCGTCGGTGGGCGGCGTGGGCAGTTATTATAGTGAGGCCAAAGTGCTGTTTGAGACAGGCGATCCGCGCCGCATTACGCCGTTCGGCATTCCGATGTTGATGGTCAATGGTGGTAGTGATCTGGTCAGCATTGATTATGGTACGCGCGGGCCGTCGTATGTACCGATTTCGGCCTGCGCGACAGGTGCGGACTGCATCGGTCATGCCTTCGACCTGATCCGGTGGGGGCGGATGGATGCGGCGCTGGCGGGGTGCGGCGATGCGCCGATCATTCCCATCGGGATTGCGGCCTTTGACCGCGTGGGCGCGTGCTGCCGCGAAAATGATGCGCCTGCTTCGGCTGTGCGCCCGTTCTCCAAAGATCGTGCCGGATTGGTGTTTGGTGAGGGCGCGGGAGTGCTGGTGCTGGAAGAACTCGAATTTGCGAAGGCGCGTGGCGCAGTAATTCTGGCGGAGATCGTCGGTTATGGCGTGACATCGGACTCGTTCCATGTGACCGCCCCTGACCCGGAAGGCATTGGCGCGACCAATGCGATTCTGGGGGCGCTGGCAGATGCAAACCTGTCCCCGGCGGATATTCAGTACATCAACGCGCATGGTACGGCCACTTCATTGAACGATGCAATGGAAACCAAAGCGGTCAAACGCGCTCTGGGCGATCATGCCGCGCAGGTTCCGATGAGTTCGACCAAGAGCATGACCGGACACGGCATGGGGGCGACGGCGGCGTTTGAAGCGGCTTTCTCGGTGCTGGCGATCCGTGACCAGATTGCGCCGCCGA
Source organism: uncultured Chloroflexota bacterium (assembly GCA_903904765.1). Next base: position 1,928 of record CAIVEA010000081.1, on the reverse strand, counting down.
CCATCAATTTGCGTGAGGCCGACCCGGAATGCGATCTGGACTATGTGCCGAATGCCGCGCGCTCCGTGAAGATCGAGCATGTGATGAGCAATTCGTTCGGGTTCGGCGGGCATAATGTGTCGCTGATTTTCAAAGCATTTTCATAGGCGGGGAAACGCGAAGTCGCGTCCGATTCAATATGGATATTCAACTGGTACAGGAGAGCATTGGCCTCCAATTTCGGAATCCCGCGCTGTTGCAGCAGGCGCTCACCCACCGTTCGTATGTGAACGAGCATGGCACATCGGAAGTGGGCGATAACGAGCGCCTAGAGTTTCTGGGCGATGCGGTGCTGGATTTTATGGTGGGGGACATGCTATACCAGCGGTATCCTGATATGCCGGAGGGTTCACTCACACGGTTGCGTGCCGCGCTGGTGCGTACCGATGCACTGGGCGAACTGGCAGCGAATATCCACTTAGGGACGCTGCTCAACATGGGGCGTGGTGAGGAGAGCAGCGGCGGACGCAAGCGCATGACCAACCTGTGCGCGGCTTTTGAATCACTGGTCGGGGCGCTATATCTCGATCAGGGGTTGGAGGCCGTTAGCCGTTTCATTCAGCCGCGTTTCGATGCGCTACTGGAACGGGTGCTGCTGGAAGAACGCGACAAGGATGCGCGTAGTTCGTTACAGGAATGGAGTCAGGCCAGCCTCGGCCTGACTCCGCGTTACACCACCATCTCCGCGACTGGCCCCGACCATCTAAAGGAATTTGTGGTCGAGGTACGTATCGGGGAGCAGATGGCAGGGCGCGGCGTTGGGCGCAGCAAACAGGCCGCTGCACAGGCGGCGGCGTTCGAGGCCATGCGTCATCTGGCGGCGGGAACGTTCCCCGCCGCATCGGACGCAGAGGTTACTGAGGGCGAATGATCGCCTCAATCACTGCCAAGCGGTGATCGGAGGCGTTGGTGTTGATGGTGTTTGCGCCCACCGGAAGCAGCGTCCGCCGCCATACCCACAGATAATCCAATTGCACCTGCGGCAAGCCCGTTCGCCACAGGGTCGCGGTGAGGTCATTCGGCAGGCCAGCGAAGGGGTCGCTGAAACCCGCCGCCCGCATCTGGTCGCCCAGCGCCGAGTCCGGTAAATTGTTGAATGTGCCGCCGACGATGGTGCGACCCAGATTGCCATCAGGATGCCGTGCGCCCAGTATCGCAAAAATTTCATTCAACTGCTGCTGCTGATCTTGTTCTTGATTGTCTAGCGAACGCCCACCTGCTGCTTCGAGCAAAAATTCGAGGCGCGTGTTGTAAAGCGTGATCGGTGCATCGTCCGGTTGGATTTGAACCCATTGTAGGCCGACCTGACTGGCGGGACTGACCAGCAATGTGCCGCCTGCATCGCGGAAGGGAACGTTGGAGAGGACGGCTAACCCCTGCAAACCTTCGTTGGTGGCGAAGAAGCGGGTATCCATGCCCAAGCGCCGCGCCAACCAGAGCGATTGATCTACGCCGAAGCTGGTGAGTCGTCCGGTTTCGACCTGCTGCAACAGTGTGACATTCGAGCCGCTTTGCTGGATGGTGCGTGCCATCGCTTCAAGATCGAAGTGATAGAACTCGTTGAAACCGCTGTGGATATTGTATGTGCCGAAACGCAGCGTGTCGGGGTTGGTGATGCCCGCAACAATCGGCGGTTGCACAGCGGCGGCAATGCCGATGCTCCCGCCAGCGACCAGCAGTAGGGTGAAGAACGAGAGCAGGCGCGAACCACCCGACCAAGCGATGCGCCGCTGCGACATCACCATTGGCAGCGCGGCGAGGAAGATACTGAGGAGCAGGATTCCCAGCCCCATGCCGCGAAAACCGCGTAGGAAAGGGGGGATAATCGGGTTCAGGAAGGCCAGATCGCCCGTCATGTCCTGCACGTAGGCGTATTCATAGGTGAAATT
>CAIVEA010000080.1 GCA_903904765.1 uncultured Chloroflexota bacterium | reverse complement strand
GAATACAAGTTGTTGCGGCAAGAGTTGGACGAGCTGATCGTGGTGGCGATCTTCTGCCCGCGCGTACTGCGTTACCAGCGGTTGACCACCCGCCCGGAACGCCCGTTGACGCTGGAACAGGCGCAGGAACGCGACTATCAGGAGATCGAACGGTTGGAAAAAGGCGGCCCGATTGCGCTGGCGGATTACACGCTCATCAATGACCGCGACATGCACTACCTGCTGGGCGCGCTGGACGACCTGATTGACGATCTGAATCTGCGCCCGGAATAGGCGGCGCAGGTTAGAACTGCACTTTATCGCGCAGGCTTTGCTGGGGATTGACCGTCACAGGCAATCCAACGACGAACTCGGCGTTTTCACCCAGCGTTTCCAGATTCAGCGAACCCCCGTGCTTGAGGATGATGGCCTGTGCAAACACTACATTTAAGCCAGTGTTGGAAACACCGCTTTCGCTGGCATAGGCGAACGGCTTGAAAATATCTACGGTGTTCAACCCCTCGATTCGCAACTTGTTACTGCGAATCCGCACCAGCACATGCGTGGCATCGGTCATTTCCATGCTGATCGTGCAAGTCTTGTCGGTTTCGCTCCAGTTCTGGAGGAAGAAAATCAGCTTGTTGAAAGACTGCACCAAGCGCGTGGGGTCGCCTTCGGCATAGACGGGTTCTTCCAGCAGCGCCCCCAGCGCAATCCCCCGGTCAGGCATTTCTTCCCGCGCCGCCTTCAACTGCCGCAACATATCCTGAATACAGATCGGGAACACCTGAAGCGGCAAGTTGTAATTGCTGATGCGTGCCACTTCAAACACTTCTTCCACCAACGCGGTCATCTGCTCCATCGTGCGTTCCAGCGCCTTCACATGATCGGGCAGGCGCTCCGGCGATTTCTTCAGCAGATACACGCGGGTATTCAAAGCCGTCAGCGGGGTGCGGAACTCGTGCGAGGCATGTTCGAGGAAGCGACCTTCGCGGGCACGCAACTCTTCCAATTCTTTCAGGCGCACCAGCCGCCCATTCATCTCGATGGCGCGTTCATGCTCCTGTTCCAGCGCGTCCAGCATGTGGTTCACATCTTGCGCCAGTCGCCCTAACTCATCATCCCGTTTGGCGCTCACCCGTTCCTTCAAGTTGCTGCTCTGTTGAATCTTATGGACATCAGCCAGCAGATTCTTCAGCGGGTGCAACACCCAGACTTCGATTACCAACAACACACTCGCCGCTATCACAATCGCCACGACCAAAAAGGCCGCTGAAAACAGGATTTGAACGCCCTGACCATGCTCCACAACATAATGAGGCACTGTGAACTGGAACAGCGCCACCGGAAGGCCGTTAAAATCCAGCAGCGGAATAGCGGCATAATTCAAATTTGGTTTCTGGATGATGGTGGGTTGTGCGGCGGTCAGCAAGGTCATCAACTCTTGCGACAGGAGAGGCAAATCATTGCCGAGGGGAACAATCGTCACTGGCTGCCGGAGTGCGTTGGAATATTCCCGCAGCATCACGCCCCCCACGAAATGCCCCATCACCATCAACCCCTGTCGCGGCTTATCGCGGTTGTTCGGCAAAATCGGCTGTATGGAAAGTACTGCCATTCCATCATCTTCATAGCGCAAGAAGCCGGAACGAAGACTCAAATCATCACTTTTAAGTATTCCGGCAGTCGTGGAAAGTAGTGCCGTCTCGAACCCCACCGGGAACGATTTGGATTGCATCGTCTGGATGTCCACCACCGTCGTCACTTTGATCGAATTCTGCTCAT
>CAIVEA010000079.1 GCA_903904765.1 uncultured Chloroflexota bacterium | reverse complement strand
TGTGATTTCGGTGGTCATAATTTGCAAAAAACTCCCTGAACAGTGCGTCCAATCCGAACGCGAACGGCAGACGCTCAATATCGGCGGCGTTCAACCACGCCACCCGTTCCCCTTCGTGCAATCGCACCGCCTCAGCAGGCATATCCAGCAGCCCTGTGAAGGCATGAACCTGCACTTCGACCTCTTGCCCGCGATAGTCGTAGCGATGATCGAACGCCCGCCAGAACGTCAGCGGCGGGCAAATCTCGATCTCCTCGATCAACTCGCGCTGCATGGCCTGTTCCGGCGACTCACCCGCTTCCATAGCACCGCCGAGCGTTGACCAGCAGCGCGGGAAACGCAATCCGGGCTTAGAATCGCGCAGTTGCACCAGCACCTCGCCCCGCCCGTTGTGCAGAAAAGCGCTGACCGTGCGCGGACGGCGGTCATTCATTCAGCTTCAACTCGCGCATGATCGTGTCCAAATCCTTATCGCCGCGCCCTGACAGGTTGACCAGAATGATCGAGTCCTTCGGCATGGTGGGCGCACGTTTGACAGCCTCCACGACGGCATGGGCGCTCTCCAACGCAGGGATGATGCCCTCGGTCTGCGACAATGTTTTAACAGCCTCCAGCGCCTCCTCGTCCGTCGCCAGTGTATAGAAGGCGCGTTCGGTCTGGCGCAAATAAGCATGTTCCGGCCCAACGGAGGCGTAATCCAGCCCCGCCGAAACGCTGTGCGTGTTCATAATTTGCCCGTCGCCATCCTGAAGCACAAATGAGCGCGTCCCGTGCAGCACTCCCGGACGGCCTTTCGAAGGATCGGCAAACCGCGCCGCGTGTTCACCACTCAGCACACCATGCCCGCCCGCCTCCACGCCAATCAGTTCCACCGACTCGTCATCACGGAAACCGTGAAATAGGCCGATGGAGTTGCTGCCACCGCCCACGCAGGCAATCGCCACATCCGGCAACCGCCCCGCCAGTTCCAGCATTTGTTGCCGCGCTTCGATGCCGATCACGCTCTGAAAATCACGCACCATCATCGGGTAAGGATGCGGCCCAAGCGCCGAGCCGAGCAGGTAAAACGTGCTGCGAACATTCGTCACCCAGTCGCGGATGGCTTCGTTGATGGCATCCTTGAGCGTTTTCGTCCCGCTTTCCACCGGGATGACGTTCGCGCCCATCAGCTTCATGCGGTATACGTTCGGCTGCTGCCGCGCCATATCCACGCTTCCCATATACACATGGCATTCGAGGCCGAGCATGGCGCAGGCGGTGGCGCTGCCCACACCATGCTGCCCCGCGCCCGTTTCCGCCACGATGCGCCGTTTGCCCATGCGCTGCGCCAGAAGTGCCTGCCCCAGCGCGTTGTTGATCTTATGTGCGCCGGTATGCGCCAAATCCTCGCGCTTGAGGAAGATACGCGCCCCGCCCAACTGCTCGCTCAACCGCGCCGCGTATGTGACCGGCGTTGGCCGTCCGGTGAAGGTGCGCTGCAAATGCGCCAACCGCGCCTGAAAATCGGGGTCGGTCATCGCCTCGGTATAGGCGGCGGTCAGTTCATCCAGCGCCGGCATCAGCGTTTCCGGCACATAGCGCCCGCCAAATTCGCCGAAATACCCGCGCTCATCCGGCACATTCGTCTTTCCAACTTCGATGTACATCGTCATCCCCTGACCCATCTAGTTCAGCTTTCAAACCATCTTCCCGCTGCGGCGTTCCATCAAAATCACATCCCGCCACACGCCATCCAACTGCCCCACCCGTTCACGGTAGCCCAGTTCCCGGAAACCACAGGCGGCATGTAAAGCGCGGCTGGCAGCATTTTCACGCAAGATACCCGCTTGCAGCGTCCACAACCCCGCCGCCTCAGACTCATTCACGAGTTGGGTGAGCAGCGCCCGCCCCACCCCCTGCCCGCGTGCCGCCGCCGTGATGTAAATGCTCACTTCCGCCACACCCGCATACACACAGCGCCCTGATACGGGCGACAGTGCCGCCCATCCGAGGATGCCGCTGCCCTGCCGCGCCACCAACCGGCAATCGGCACGGTGGCTGCTATCCCACTTTTCCCACTCCGGCGCACTGGTTTCAAAGGTCGCGTTGCGGGTGGCAATTCCCTCAAGGTAGATCGCCCGCACCGCATCCCAGTTGGCAACCGTCATCGGTTCGATATAGAAACTCATTTGCGGCCTCACACCACCAGATACTTCTCGCCATTCAAACAGCGATTGGCGGTCAGCAGCACCTTTAGCACGTATTGGTCGGGGCGCGGCACAAAATCCCCCGCCCGCAACGTTACCGTATCCGCCCCCAATCCCACCGCTTCGGCCTGCAAACTGTCGCGTTCGCCCGCCATGAGCGCGATTCCGTCCTCAATGGCGAAGGCCACCAGACCGGCCACTTCTTCGCGCTGATAGTCGAAACGGCTGAGGGTGCAGTCCGTCACACAGAAAAACACGTCGCTAAATTCGCGGTCAATTTTGCCTGCATAGCGGGCAGTGTGAATCTTCAGCCCCACCGGAATAAGTTGCTCGAACGTCACTGGAATCCCCAGTTCTTCTTCCACCTCGCGCACCCCATCGCGGATGGATTCCCCCGCGTGGTAATGCCCCGCCGCGCTGACATCGAAGCGGTTCGGGAAGGTATCTTTTTCGGCGGCACGGCGCTGCACCACAATGCGCGGTTGCCCCTGCGCGTCCCGCCCGATCACCCAGCAGTGGAAAACCCGATGCCAATCGCCATCACGGTGAACCGCCTCGCGTTCTTTCACGCCGACATGAACCAGATTGTCGTCGTAAATATCCAGCATTTCGGTCATAGCAGGATCACACCTTTGGCGGCACGGATGAACGCTTTCACCTTCTCTGCGTCTTTACGCCCCGGCTGCCCGTCCATTTCGACACCACTGGCCACATCCACCCCCCACGGGCGCACCGCCTTGATGTGCTTCGCCACATTCTGAGGGGTCAATCCGCCCGCCAGCATCAAACGTGGCACATCGTCTTTCACCGTCCGCGCAATATCGAGGCTGGCCTGTTCGCCCGTCCCCCCGTACAACTGTGGGTTATAGGCATCCAGCAGCAGGGACGGAAAGCGTTCGTTGGTGGGGAAATAGGGCTGAAAATACATCACATCATCCAGCGCCTGCGCCAGTGATTGTGGGCGAATCGCCTTATAGCCCGCGCCGCCCAGTTCGCGCAGCACTTCGTCGGATTCGTCACCGTGCAACTGCGCTCCATCCAGCCCCACCTGCTCCTTTACGCTCAAGAGCGTCCCCACGTTCTCATTCACGAACAGGCCGATCAACAGCGGGCAGGCCGCCCCCAACCGCGCCCGCAGCGCCGTGCAAATCGTTGCGGCCTCCGCAGGTGGTAGCGCACGGGGACTCTTCCGGTAAAAATTAAAGCCGAGCAAATCCG
>CAIVEA010000078.1 GCA_903904765.1 uncultured Chloroflexota bacterium | reverse complement strand
TGATGTAGGCCGCCGCAAAGCCCTGCGTGCCAAACGCGCCATCTACGAATGTCCCCGGCTTGCCGTCTCCATCCGCACAAACTGGGCTGATCGGGGTACTGAAACCATTTTCCGAATCCCAGAACAGGATTTGATTGGCGCGGTTGATGACGGCGATACGCTGACCGTCCGGCGTGAGCGCGAACCAGCCATTTTGCACCTGCCCGAAGTCCGCCGGAATATCGGCGAAGTTGATCTGCGCGACAGGGCGCAACCGGGTGATATTGGTGGCATCAATCACGGGCGTGGCGGGTTGTGCGGCGGCGAGGTGCAGTGCGGTGGTAGCACACAGCAGGGCGAACGTTTTGAACAGAATCTGCAAGATGGAGAGCATGACCGTTACCTAGGGGGCGAAGTGCCGCTATAATGACGAAATCCATCAGCAAAAATCGAACGAAAGAGCAGTGGATGACGACACACACTCTAGCATCGCAGTTGAAGCGCATCCTCCCCCGCGTGACCAAGCCCGGGCGCTATGTGGGCGGCGAGTACAACAGCATCATGAAAGACTGGTCAGCCATTGATTTCAAGGTGGCGCTGGCCTTCCCGGATATCTACGATCTGGGCATGTCCAATCTGGGCATCATGATTTTGTATGAGCAGATCAACCAGCAACCGGACATGCTGGCAGAGCGCGTATTCAGCCCGTGGGTGGATATGGAAGCCGAGATGCGTCAGGCCGGAATCCCGCTGTACTCGCTGGAGAACCAACGTCCGCTGCGCGAATTTGATTTGATCGGCATCAGCCTGCCTTACGAGCAATTGTATACCAACGTGCTCAACCTGTTGGATTTAGCCGGAATGCCGGTTCGCAGCCGTGATCGCGACGAACGCCTTCCGATGGTGATTGCCGGCGGGCATTCGTGCTATAACCCGGAGCCGATGTCGGATTTCATTGATGCGTTTGTAATCGGGGAGGGTGAGGAGATCATCCTTGAGGTGGCGCGGACGCTGCAAGGGCTGCGCGGTCACAACCGCCACGACCAACTGCGGGCGCTGGCGCGGATTCAGGGCATTTATGTGCCGCGCTTCTACGATGTAGATTACACGCCGGAAGGCACTGTGGCACGAGTTGTGCCAAATACGCCGGAAGCGCCCGCCCGCGTGTTGAAGCGCATTGTCCCCACGCTGCCCAAACCGTTCACGCATTTTCTCGTCCCCAACATTGATACGGTACATAACCGTGCGCCCATCGAGATCATGCGCGGATGTACACGCGGGTGCCGCTTCTGCCATGCGGGGATGATTACGCGCCCGGTGCGCGAACGTCCCGTGCCGGAGGTCATGGCGGCCATTGGCGAAATTATTGCCAATACGGGCTTTGAGGAGATCAGCCTGCTCAGCCTGTCGTCGTCGGATTACATCTATGTGCATGAATTGGTCGAAGCCGTTCACGACAAATATCACGACTCCGGCTTGAGTCTGAGCTTGCCGAGCTTACGCATCGAAACCACCAGCGCCGACTTGCTGGATAAGCTGGGCGACACGCGGCGCGGCGGGTTCACGTTTGCGCCGGAAGCCGCCACCGAACGCATGCGCGACATCATCAACAAGTCTGTGCCGGATGAGCAGTTGTTAGAGGCGGCGCGGGCGGTGTATTCGCGGGGCTGGCGCACCATCAAGCTGTATTTCATGATCGGCCATCCCGAAGAAACGCTGGATGATGTGCAGGCGATTGCCAACCTGTGCCATGCCGTGCTGCGCGAAGGGCAGAAGATCATGGGTGGCAAGGCGAATGTCAACGTGGGTGTGAGTACCTTCATCCCCAAGCCGCACACGCCGTTCCAGTGGGTTCCGCAGGATACGCATGAGCAGGTGCAGCAGAAAATATGGTTGCTGCGCGATCAATTGCGCGGTCACGGGCTGCATCTGCGCTACAACACCCTGCAAGACTCGCAGTTTGAGGGCATTCTCAGCCGCGCAGATCGGCGCATGGGGCGGGCGATCTACCGCGCATGGGAGATGGGCTGCAAGTTCGATGCGTGGGGCGAACAGCATTTCCATGACCGCTGGCTTCAGGCGCTGGCGGAACACGGCCTCGACCCGGCCTTCTACACGCACCGCGAACGTAGCATTGATGAGGTGTTCCCGTGGGAACATATTGATGCTGCGGTACATAAGAAGTTCTTGCTGGAAGATTACCTGATGAGCATCAAAGGCGAGACGCGGGTGGACTGCCGTGATCGTTGTTTCGCCTGCGGTATTCTGCCCAAGTTCAAAGAGCAGCGGTCGCAGACTGAGCCGATGGCGTGGGAATGTCCGCCCGTGAAACCGATGAGCGAGCGTAAGCGCGGCACGGACGATGGGTCGCGCCAGCCCAACGTGCGACTGATCTAGGGGCGCTGTACGCGCCGGGAAACCTGCTATAATCCCTGCGCGA
>CAIVEA010000077.1 GCA_903904765.1 uncultured Chloroflexota bacterium | reverse complement strand
CTGAACGTGTTTGCGCTTCAGTTTGTGCGCGGGCAGGATGGGCAGGACAGGGATGATTATGCTGGCGATCGAGTCAAAGGCGACCAGATTCCGGCGGGCATGTGTTTGTGGCTGTATCAACCGGGGGGGGAGGCCGCCAAACCCGCTGGGTGTGACCGTGTGCAGAGCGAAGAACAACTGCCAACGGCAAAACGGTATTTCTGGCGCAGCGAAGATGTGAACGGTGATAACCATCCTACTTTTGAAGTGCGTTACAATCGGCAGGTGATCGCCACCTGTGCTACCGTCAGCGAAGGGGCGGGGAATACCGAGTGCCGCTTCGGGTGGCCGGTTTCGACGGCTGATATGACTGCCACCGCTGCGCCTTAACATGGAGGATTTGCTGCGTATGTCTGAGCAATTACTGGTCAGCACCGATTGGTTGGCCGCGCATTTGAACGATCAGAACCTGTTGGTTGTGGACATCCGGGGGCATGTGCTACCCGCCAGCCAGCCGCCGCCGCACTACTTCAACCATCATGACGACTACCTGAAAAGTCATATCCCCGGCGCAGTCTTTGTGGACTGGGTGCTGGAAATTACCGACCCCGCCGACCCGCGCCACGCGCAAATTGCCAAGCCAGAACGCTACGCCGAGGTGATGAAGCGCATCGGTTTGCGTGAAGGGTTACAGGTGGTGACGTATGACGATTCGGGCGGGATGTTCGCTGCCCGCCTGTGGTGGACGCTGAACTATTACGGTTTTACATCGGTGGCGGTGCTGGATGGCGGTTGGAACAAGTGGGTGGCGGAAGGCCGCCCAGTGAACGCCGATGTGCCGATGGTGCAACCGGGGCAGTTCACCCCGCGTCCCAACCCTGCCATCTACCGGACGGGCGTGCAGGTGCAGGCCGCGCTCGGCACGACCACTCGGTTGCTAGATGTGCGTTCGCCGGACGAGTTCAATGGCAAGTCGTCCCGCGCCAAACGCGCAGGCCACATTCCCGGCGCGGTCAATCAGTCCCGACACGGGTTGTTGAACCCGGATGGTACGGTGTTCTCGCCGGACAAACTGCGGACGGCCTTTAATGCCCTGAATATTGACACAAATACGCCTGAAACGATTGTGTATTGTAACGCAGGCATTTCCGCCAGTTTTGGCTTTCTGGCGCTGCGACTAGCGGGAATCACAAATGCCGCTGTGTATGACGGCTCGTGGAAAGATTGGGGCAACGACGAGAGCAAGCCGATTGCCTGACCGTCATTTCCCCGTTTGATGCGGATAACTGAGGATGGCCGCCAGCGAAGGCAGCGTGATCTGCTGGAAGATGTCGGCCATTTCTTCGGGCGTTTGTGTCGTGCCAGTATCCAACCACCAGCTAATCAACGCCAGCATGCCGCCAGCAAGGTAATTCGCCAGCCCGTCAATCGGTACGGGAAGGGGCGTGGTGGCAGCGGCTTCGAGGCGTTCGCGCAGCGCATCTGCCAGATACTGGCGAATACCGCGTGTGATGGCTGCCGTCCCCTGATCGCTGAGGAGTGTCACGCGGTACAGATCACGGTATTCGAGTGCGTGTTGGAAAGGGACAGCTCGCATCGGCATATCTGGGCGTAGCGGGTGGTCGCCTTTCTGCGGAATGTCGAAGCGTTTCCGCAGATCATCGAACATCTCACGCAGGCTGGCGAACATCAAATCTTCTTTATCCCGGTAGTGCAAATAGAAGGTGGCGCGGCTGAGATCGGCGCGGTCAGCAATCGCTTGCACGGTGACGGATTCATAACCCTGTTCGAGGATGAGCGCGATGAGCGCATCTCGTAAATGGCGGCGCGTGCGACCGATGCGGCGATCTGGCTGTTTCACTGTACGGACTCCGTTCAGAATTGAACATGCGTCCAGTAGTATACGCCCAATGTCCCTATATGCGAGTCCCGGTTATCAGGCGTTCGGGACGGGTGTGGCCTCGCCTTCTGGCGTGGTGGTGGTGCTGTCGGGAATGCCTACCTGACATTCGCTGAGATTGTCGCTGATCGCGTTTAGAGCTTCGGTATCCCCGGATTCGTTGGCGAGCGTTTGCCCCTGCTGCAAATAGGGAACGGCCTGCGGGCAATCGCCTAGCGCCTTGTAGGCACGCCCGATCCACAGGTAGTGGCGGGCGTTGGTTGAGCCGAGCCGGATGGCAATTTGCAGCGATTTGACGGCAGCGGGATAGTCCTCAAGGCTGATTTGCACGCGCCCCAGCAACCCCTGACAGTTGATGCTCTCCGGGTTGGCCTGCACGCAGCGGCTGAGGAACTCGGCAGCCTGCGTGAAGTTGCCTTCGCCGTTGTAGTAGAAGAAGCCCAACTGGAACAGCGCCCGCGAGTTGTTAGGGTTGGTCTCTACGATGTCGTTCAACATGCCGATAGCCGTATCGAGGTTCTGCGCGTAATACTCCGACCATGCCAGTTCCATCGCCAGATAGGGCAGGTTGGGGGCGAGGTTGTACGCTTGCTGGTAGTAATCTTTGGCGGCATCCAGATCGAATTCAATTTCCTGCGCCACCATGCCGCGCACCCGCAGCGCCTCAAAGTTGTTCGGTTCGGTTTCCAGCGCCTTTTCGATGGTGCTTTGCGCCAGATCGTACTGCTGGCTGTCTTTGTAGGCTTCGGCGAGGAAGGCCATCGCACGGGCGTTATCCGGCTTGATCTCCAACGCCCGCAGCGCCGACGCAATCGCCTCGCCATAGCGTCCGTTCCAGTCCAGCGCCATCGCCCGGATCGCCCATGCGTCCGAATTGAACGGGTCGGCGGTCACGGTGTCCTCGGCGGCGGATAGGGCAGGGACGAGCGCCCCTTGCATTAGCAGGCCGAGCGTGCGGCGGTAATGCACCTGCACATTGTTGGGGACGGCATCCACCACCACCGAGTAACTTTCCAGCGCCGATTCGATGCGCCCATCGCGCCAGTCAGCTTCGGCACGGGCGAGTCGTTCAGTCGGGTTCTGGGTGGGGATGAGCGTGGGAGCCATCGCTGTCGCCAGCGAATTGCCAGTGCTGCTCCACAGGCCATAGATTACCTGCTGCACAGGCGGGCCATACACGTCGCGCTGGTTGTAGATTTGCATCCCCACATAGGCCACAATCGGCGTGAGAATCCACAGCCACAGCCAGCGCAGCGAGATCGGGCTGCGCTTTTGACCGTGCTGGTAGCGTTTTGGAGTTTTCAGGTACATAACCGCGTCCTTTTCCGCCTTCAGCCGCCGATGGGGGTGGGCAAGGGCGTGGGTGTAACCGGCGTTGGGACGGCGCGGTTGGCATAGGCCGGACAGCTTTCCGTGACCAACCGCAGACCGTTCTGGGTGGTCGAAAGCACAGGCTCTTTCACCGGAAGCTGTTCGATTCGCTGCAAGGCATCCTCAAGGATGCTCCACGCATCATCACATTCGCCCAGATAGTAGTGCGCCAGTCCGCGCAGGTAGTAGCACTCGATTTCTTCCGAACCAAGCGTCACGCAGCGGTTAAAATTCTCAATCGCGCCTTCGTAATTTCGGCGGCGGAAGTTGACCATGCCCAGCTGACGGTAGGCTTCTTTGTAGTTCGGGTCAATGCTCAACGCATCGTCGCAGTAGCCCTGAGCCTGCTGATCTTGCCCGATGCGCGAATATACCTCGCACAGGCGCAGCAGCGCCTTGGCGTTGCGTGGTTGCATCGAAAGCACCTTTTCGTAGGCGGCGACGGCTTCTTCATAGCGTTCGCTGCTGAT
>CAIVEA010000076.1 GCA_903904765.1 uncultured Chloroflexota bacterium | reverse complement strand
GTCCCTTTCTGTTCCTACGCCCTGTTACCCGCCGCGTCGTTTGCGAATGAGTGCTTTGTAGAACGTCAACATCTCCGAGCCATCCACCTGATCCCAGCGCATCAGCACGCGATTGACGTGCAATCCGAAGCCTTCTGCCGCACTCACCGCCTGCGTCAACCCGATCTCCGTCCCGTAGTAGATCACAGGGACGTTCGGCAAACTGAATTGCAGCGCCGCCGCCTGTCGCAGCGCCTCCTCCCGCCCTTTCGCCGTGAACACGAACCGATCCATATCGTGATTATCCACGAAGCTCAACAGCAGGAAATCCGGCGGAAAATAAGCCGCATGGCGTTCAACAAACCGCGCCAGCTCGTCCGCCGTAATACGCTCCTGCGCGAACGCCCGCCGCAGACTGTAGCACAGGTGAAAGTCCAGCAGCCCATCCAGCCGCCCCACATACTCGCGTTGAATATCCGGCGCATCCACCACCTCGCCAAAGCACAGGCAGTCCGTCTTCTCTTGCTTGCAGGCGCGGTAAAAATCCGTCCAGAAATCCGGCCCCGGCCCGTCCGCTACATCCAAACGGTAGCCATCCACATCGTATTCGCGCAGCCAGTAGCGACCCACATCAATCAGCCACTTCCGTGCTGCTGGCGTGGTCACATTCAGCTTGGGCATCGAAGCCACGCCGAAAAAGCTGCGGTAGCCCAGTTCCGAATCATCAAATGTAAACCAGTTGCGGTACGGGCTATCCGGGTTGCTGTGGGCATCCACAAAATACGGGTGGTGTTACGATAGATGATTCAGCGCAATATCGAGGATGACCCGCAGCCCCCGCCGGTGCGCCGCTTCGACCAGTGCTTTCAGCGCCGCATCCCCACCCAGTCGGGGTTCGACATGGCAATAATCGGTCACATCGTAGCCGTGATGCGTTTCGCTGCAAAACACCGGACTCAGCCAGATGCAAGTCACCCCCAGATCAACGAGGTAATCCAGCTTCTCCGCCACCCCCCACAGCGTCCCACCGCAGAACCCGTTCAGATCGTCCGTCTGCGTCCAATCACGCCCGCCGCCGGGGAAGAACCGATCTACGAACAAATGATAGATCACCGCCTCCCGCGCCCAGTCCGGCGTGGTCAGGCAGTCTACCGACAACGTGAACACATGAGGCCGCGCCGGATCGCCCACCTGCAAATCATCCGGCACAGGTTTGCCGTTGAAATAGGCCGCCGCCGCTTCTTCGGAAGCCGCCCGCACTTGCGGCCAATCCGCATACACTTCATTCCCGCCCGCGCTCCACGCACTGATGCAGTAGCGCACAATCGTGCCTTCTGTCTGTGCGGGCAGCATCACCGTCCACCGTTGTCGGTAGCCCCATGCCGCCGTGTCCCATTCCACATCGTTCGGCTCGAAATGAGCAACCTGCCCGCAAGTTGCCACGCCCCGGCTGCCAGCTGGTTGCGTCCCATCGGTGCTGTAATAACAGGCCACCGCGTCTGCTGTCAGGTTCACGCCCGCCCACACCGTCAGCGTAATCGGCTGTCCGGGTTGCGGGTTGCGCGGTTCGGTCTCCCGCGCATGTTGCAGCCCGCGCCGCGCCGCCCGATGGTGCATCAGTTTCAGTTGATCGGTTGCTAATGTCCCGAAAATGAATTCTTCCATTTTTCGCCTTACCTATTCATCTGTCCTATTCCTGCTCCAGTATACCCTGTCCACAACATGACAATCGGACTAAGCAGAGGTGAAGTTTTGTACTGTTCAAATACCCCATCTTAACGCTAGGGTATAGATAAAAATAGTTTGCAGGAGCATCATGATGACACGCGGGATGATCTCCATAGACACGGAACGCTGCAAAGGTTGCCAACTTTGTTCGATGGTTTGTCCGCAACAAATCATCCGCATGGCATCCGATCGCCTGAATGCCAAAGGCTATCACCCTGCTGCACTGATTGACCCCGAACAACTCTGTACCGGTTGCGCCATCTGCGCCGTCATCTGCCCCGATATTTGCATCACCGTCTACCGCGAAGCATCCCTCAAACAGGCTCACAATGGAACTCTGGAGGCAGTACGATGACCCGCGAACTGCTCAAGGGGAACGTCGCCATAGCCGAAGCCGCCGTTCGCGCCGGACTCCAAGCCTACTTCGGCTATCCCATCACCCCGCAAACTGAGATGCTCGAATACCTG
Organism: uncultured Chloroflexota bacterium; assembly: GCA_903904765.1. The sequence continues at coordinate 1,698 of CAIVEA010000076.1, read as the reverse complement.
TCAGTCAGAATGAACGAGTTGAGCCGCGTTTTTCTGCAAGCCGAAAGCGAAGTCGCCGCCATCAACATGGTCTACGGTGCGGCCAGCGCAGGTGTGCGAGTGATGACATCCTCCTCCAGTCCCGGCATCAGCCTGATGCAAGAAGGCTTCTCGTATATTGCTGGTGCGAACCTGCCCTGCGTGGTAGTGGATATGATGCGCGGTGGGCCGGGCTTGGGGAACATCCTGCCCTCGCAAGGGGACTATTTTCAGGTCACACGCTCCGCCGGACACGGTGATTATCACCCCATCGTCCTCGCCCCCGCCTCGGTGCAAGAAGCGATTGATTTCACCACCCTCGCCTTCGATCTAGCTGAACAGTACCGCCATCTGGTCATCCTCGCCGCCGATGGGCAAATCGGGCAGATGATGGAACCCGCAGAACTGCCGCCAATGGACACACTGTACCGCGAACCGCCCGCGTGGGCGCTGCGGGGCGCACAAAACCGTCCGCGCAACGTCATCTCGTCGTTGTTCATGAGTGGCGAAGCCGAAGAAGCGCACAACCTCGCCATCCAGAAGCGGTTACGAAAAATCAAAAAGAGCGAACCGCGCTGGCAAGAATACAACACGGACGATGCCCAACTGCTGATCGTCGCCTATGGCTCGGCAGGGCGCGTGGCCTACACCGCCCTCGAAACCGCTCGCGCCAACGGTCTGAGAGTCGGCCTCCTGCGCCCGCAAACGCTCTGGCCGTTCCCGGAAGAACGCCTATCCGAACTGGCAGATCGTGTCGAAATGTGTCTGGTGGTAGAGATGAACGCGGGGCAAATGCTCGAGGATGTGCGCCTCGCCACAGGCGGTCAAATTCCGGTGCAATTCTACGGACGCATGGGCGGCATCATCCCCTCATCCGAAGAAGTGCTGAAAGCCATCGAAACGCACTACAACCACGCGGCTCATCACGTCTAAGCGAGGAGGGAATACCATGTTACAGGTCGTCGCACCGCCCAACATGCAAATGATGCAAACGGTCTACGAACGCCCCGCATCCCTGACCGACCACCACACCCACTACTGCCCCGGTTGTACACATGGCATCGCACACCGCCTGCTGGCCGAAGCCATTGACGAACTCGGTATTCGCACCCAGACCGTGCTGGTCGCTCCGGTGGGTTGTTCGGTGTTCGCCTACGACTATTTCGACGTGGATGCCTGCGTTGCCGCGCATGGTCGCGCTCCGGCGATGGCAACGGGTCTCAAGCGTGTGCTGCCGGATCGCATGGTCATCACCTATCAGGGCGATGGTGATTTGGTATCCATCGGCGCTGGCGAAATCCTGCACGCTGCTGCGCGTGGCGAACACATCACCACCATTTTCGTCAATAACGCCGTTTACGGCATGACGGGCGGGCAGATGGCTCCCACCACGCTGCTGGGGCAAAAGACCACCTCCTCGGCTCAGGGGCGCAGCGTGAACAGCACCGGCTACCCCATCCGCATGAGCGAACTACTGTCCTCACTCGACGGAACAGCCTACATTGTGCGCCGTTCGTTACACAATCCAGCCAGCATTCGCAAAGCGAAAAAAGCCATCCTCACCGCGCTCAAAGTTCAACAGGCCGGCTTAGGCTTCGGCATGGTCGAGTTGCTCTCCACCTGCCCGACCAACTGGGGAATCGCGCCGGAAAAGGCGCTCGAATGGCTCGAAACCAATAT
>CAIVEA010000075.1 GCA_903904765.1 uncultured Chloroflexota bacterium | reverse complement strand
GGGCTGATCGCCGCCATCAACGAACCCGGCAACCTGATGGACGGCGTGGGCAGCGTGATGATACGCTCCGCCCGCTGGCTGGTGGATGCCTTCACGGGTGGGATCAATCAGGACGAGATGGTGTTCACGCTGCTGGTGAGCGCCCTGTTCTGGTTTCTGGCTTACAACAGCGCGTGGCACTTGTTCCGCGTAGACCGCGTGTGGCGCGTCATCCTGCCGCCGGGGTTAATCCTCGTCGTCAACACCATCTACTACACCGGCACAGCCAACCTCGACCCGTACCTGCTGGCGTTTGTGTTCCTGTCGCTGCTGCTGATTGTGCGCTCCACGCTAGATGCGCGGGCGTGGGACTGGTACGTGAGTGGCATTCGTATGCCGAAGGCGCTGCGCGGGCAGTTCTTCCGCGTGGGGGCGATGCTGGCGGCGGTGGCATTGCTCATCGGCATCATCCCCCCGTCCAACGATTTGCAAGACCGCCTAACGCGCTTTCAGGAGTTCATGCAGAGTGACCCGCTATCGCAACTGACCGAGCTGTATAACCGCCTGTTCGCTTCGGTGGACACGCAGGGGCCGACCACCGCCGACTACTACGGCGGCGACTCGCTCCAGTTGGGCGGCTCGATCCGGCTGGGCGAGCAAACCGTATTTCTGGTGGATGCGCCGCAGGGACGGCATTACTACTGGCGTTCGCGGGTGTTCGATGTGTATTCCAACGGGCGCTGGTCGCCGGGGGCGGATGTGCGCCTGACGGTGGAACAAGCGCCGTTCCTCATCCAGACCGACCCGAATGATATGAACGCCCGCCAGCCGGTGCAGCAGCGGTTCACCATCGGCTTGAACGCCTCACGCCTGATCTACGCCGCGCCACAGCCGTTACAGGTGGATGTGCCAGCCCGCGCTGACCTGATGTACACCTCTGACCGCGAGGCCATGAATGTCTCGGTCATCCGTCCGGTCAAGGTGCTGAATCGTGGCGAGAGTTACACCGTCACCAGCCTATTGAGTGACGCGACAGCCGCCCAACTCCGCGCCGCGCCCACTAGCTATCCCGACTGGATACGGGAGTCGTATTTACAAGTCCCCGCCTCCATCACCGATCAGACGCGCTTGCTAGCACAGCAAATCGTGGATGCCGCCAGCGCCACCACGCCGTATGATCGCGCCAAAGCCGTCGAACAATGGCTACGGGTGAACATCCTGTATAGCGAAATTATCCCGCAACCGCCCGCTGACCGCGATCCGGTGGAGTGGGTGCTGTTCGACTTGAAACAGGGCTATTGCAACTACTACGCCTCCGCAATGGCGATGATGCTCCGCACATTAGGTGTTCCGGCGCGGGTGGCGGCGGGATTCGCGCAGGGCAATTACGATGCTACTCAGCGCGTGTTCACCGTGCTGGAACGTGACGCGCACACATGGGTGGAAGTGTATTTCCCCGGCTACGGTTGGATTGAGTTCGAGCCGACTTCGGCGCAAGCCCCGCTGGTGCGCTCCGATGATGCGCCGCTGCCGCCCGTGCCCAGCGCCACACCCGCTTTTACGCCCACGCCCACACCTACCCGCACGCCTACGCCGTCGCCCACGCCGGACATGACCACGCCGCTGCCGCAGGTTGCGCCGCAATTGCCGTCGCTCACGCCCACGCCTAGCCCGTCCCCGACGGCTACGCCCGTCATCGTCCCCACGCAACCGCCGCCGCTGACTCCGCGCACCCCGCCCAGCTTGCTCGATCTGGTGCTGCGGGCGTTGGGGGTGGCGCTGCTAGTGCTGCTGGTGATCGTGATTCTGGTGGGTATAGGGTTCTATCTGTACTGGTGGTGGGAATGGCGCGGTTTGCGGCAGTTCACGCCCATCACCCGCGCGTATGCCCGTCTGGAACGCTATCTCGGCCTGATCGGGGTGCGCCTGTCTGCCCATCAGACTACTGAGGAACGCCGCCGCCAGATCGTGAACGTGCTGCCTAAAGCCGAGCCGCCCATCAGCACGATCACCCGCATGTACACCGCCGAACGCTACGGTCCGCGCACCTCATCGCCCGAACAGGCCGAGATGCAGTCCGATGTGGTGGGCGAAGCATGGTCAGAAACACGCGGCGCGATTTTGCGGCGCTGGTTGCGGCGCTTCGCCTTCTGGCGGCGCGGACGATGATGCGTTTCATCGCGCTGCTGGCTTTCCTGTTCTCCACCCTCATATTTGTCCCGCGACCTGTGGCGGCGCAGACCTGTCCGTCTGCCGGATACGCTCTGCAACTACGTACTGGTGCGTGGGGGGCGGTCATCTCCGGCACAGGCCACAACTTGCGCGATGCTGCCGGACTCGCAGCGCAGCGCGTGGCACGAATCGCCCCCGACGATGTGTTCCGCGTGCTGGACGGTCCGCGCTGCGCCGATGGCAGGGTGTGGTGGCAGGTGGAGTACGCCGGATTGACCGGATGGACGGCAGAAGGCCAACCGGAAACTGGGACGACATGGCTGGCGGTGCTGCCTGATTCACCCACGCCCGCCCCACCCGAAACGCTCCCCGGTTGCGTTCGCCCGCCGGAGGATTACACGCGGGTGCAGATTGGTTATGCCACGTTCAACCGGCGCACGCTGACCATGCTGGACACGGCGGCGGCGGCCTATCGTGCGGCGGGCGGGACGCTGCGGTTGCGCGACCAGATCATGCAGGGCAGTTACAATGCCGGCGGGGTGGCGGCCAGTTTCGGCACGCATGACGGCGGCGGCGCGGTTGACCTGTCGGTGCGGCAGCCGCAGACGCAAATCGTGCTGGCGGCGGAGATTCCGCCCCTGCTGCGGGCGCTGCGCGAGG
>CAIVEA010000074.1 GCA_903904765.1 uncultured Chloroflexota bacterium | reverse complement strand
TGGGTGATCGGGATGGTGGTGTCACTGCTGGCGGTGTTCGTGCTGGCGGGGATTGTGCTAGTTCCGCTGTGGGGCATTGTGGGGATTGTGCTGGCACTGGCGGTGTTCTTCACGCCGCTGGTCGCGCTGGTCTTTGGCACTATCGCAGCGGTGGAGACGTACAATCGGCGCGATTATCGTTACCCGTTCATCGCCCGCTGGGTGGATCGGCAGTTGGCGGGCGGTGTGTTGAGTACGAATTAGGCTGCTGTTCTCCGAACAATCTGCAAATGAGGCGGCGTGATGATCGCCGCTTTTGTTTATGAACACAAGCCGACTATTTGTTTCTCCGAATGGTCGTGCTATCCTTTGCAGCACCCGACGCTGTGATCGGTCAGATTTTTCTTATATGACCGCATCCGGCGACTATTTTCACAACGTTTTTGTCAGGAGCAGCCACGTTATGTTGAAGACTCATACCTGCGGTGAACTGCGTTTAGAGAACGCCGGACAGACTGTGACTTTGGCAGGTTGGGTCAACCGCCGCCGCGATCAGGGTGGGTTGATCTTCATTGACCTGCGTGACCGCTGGGGCGTGACGCAGGTGGTGATCGATCAGGCCAGCAACCCGGATGCCCATCAGATCGCCAGCGACTCGCGCAGCGAGTTCGTGCTTCAGGTGACGGGCTATGTGCGCCGCCGTCCTGAAGGCACGGATAACCCGGAACTGGAAACCGGCTTGGTGGAAGTGGTTGCTGACCAGATCAGCCTGCTCAACCCTTCCAAAACGCCGCCGTTCTACATCCACAAGGAAGAAAAAATCGAGGAAGTGCGGCGCATGGAATACCGCTACCTCGATCTGCGCCGCCCGCGTATGCAGCAGAATATCGTGCTGCGCCATCGCACAATGAAGTTCATCCGCGATTATCTGGACTCGCAGCGGTTCGTGGAAATCGAAACGCCCATCCTGTTTAAGACCACACCGGAAGGCGCACGCGAATTTCTCGTTCCCAGTCGCTATCATGCCGGTAAGTTTTACGCGCTGGCGCAAAGCCCACAGCAGTTCAAGCAACTGTTGATGGTTTCGGGTTACGAGCGTTATTTCCAGATCGCCCGCTGCTTCCGTGATGAAGACCTGCGCGGCGAACGTCAGCCGGAATTCACGCAGCTTGACCTCGAAATGAGCTTCGTCGAGCGCGAAGATGTGATGAGCCTGATCGAAACCCTGATGACCGAACTGGTCGAGAAGGTTTCGGGCAAGCAGTTGTTGTTCAAGCCGTTCAAGCGCCTGACTTTCCGCGAGGCGATGGAAACCTACGGTTCGGACAAGCCTGACCTGCGCTACGGGCTGGAAGCGATTGACATCAGCGATCTGGGCGGCAAGAGCGCCTTCCCGATATTTGTTTCCAACGTGGCGGAAGGCCGCCCCGTGAAGGTGATGCGCGTGCCGGGTGCGGCTAAGGTGAGTGGTACGCTCCTCCGCAAGCAGGCCGCCGATCTCGAAACGCTGGCGCGGGGCGCAGGCGCGAAGGGCTTGGCCTATATCGCGCTGCCCGAAAACGAGGCCGAAGAAGTGAAAGGCCCTGCCGCCAAGTATTTCACGGTGGAGCAGAAGATGGAACTGATTCAGCGCACCGGAGCGCAACCCGGCGACCTGCTGCTGTTC
>CAIVEA010000073.1 GCA_903904765.1 uncultured Chloroflexota bacterium | reverse complement strand
CCATGTCGTGCTGACTGACAACATGAACACTGCGGTACTGGCGTTCCAGGACTACTACAATGGCAAACAACCGAACATTAATGCCACCCTCGTCAGTGTGAACGCCCGTTTCGACGACCTGCGCGAATCGCAAAAAATCCTCATTCAGCAAATGACGATGCAGTTCCAGAATCCTACCCCAACGCCCGCCTCCTAATCATCTGGAATCAAAACGGGCGGATGCACATTCATCCGCCCGTTCCGGTTTCACTTCTGGCAAACGTTCGCTTTACTTATCCACCGTCATTGGGTCTACTGCGTCACGCACACCATCACCGATCACGTACAGGCACAGCACCGTGCTGGCGATCATCAACCCCGGAAGCACAACCAGATGCACGCCTTTGTTGTAATAACTCTGCGCGCTCGTCAGCATATTGCCCCAGCTCGCCAGCGGTGCTTGCACACCCAGCCCGAGGAAGCTCAGCGCCGACTCGACTAGAATCAGGCTGCCAATATCCAGCGCCAGCGTAATCACCACAATCGAAAGCAGGTTGGGCATGATATGCACGAACATCACCCGGATAGGAGATGCGCCCACCGCACGCGCACTGATTACGAACTCGCGTTCACGCAGCGACAGGGTTTCGCCACGTACCAAGCGCGTCGTCCCCGTCCAGCCTAGCAAACCGAGGAACGCAATCAGCGCGAACGGCCCTTTGAGGAAAGTATTATTCAGATCAGGATTGGTGATGATCGCTGCCGATACGATCAAAAGCAGGAAAAACGATGGGATCGAGTTCAATGTGGAGATGAACCACATAATCAAATCATCCAGCACGCCACCATAGTAACCCGTGATGATACCGAGGCTGATGCCGATCACCAACGAAAGCAGCGCCGCTGTGAACGCGATACCTAGCGAAATCTGACCCGCATACAGAAGCCGCGCCAAATGATCGCGCCCCAGATCATCCGTCCCCAGCAAATGACCGGGAGCACCAATCGGCAGGAACGTATTCGCTGTATCCGTCCGCGTGTAATCCACATTCAGGATATACCGTTCAATCAACGGTGCCCCAACCGACAGGATGAGCAGCGTCAGAACAATCGTCATAGCCGTAATCGTCAGCTTATCCCGCCGCAACCGCCGCAGGGCAAGTGTAGTCAATGACTCGCCCACATCCTTCTGCTGCTTGATATTCAGGTTGATGATATCCTGTGCTTGAGCCGTCATGATGCGCCCCCCCTTATGAGAACCGGATGCGCGGGTCAATCAGCGCATACAGAATATCCGAGATCAAATAACCGATGATAGTTGCCACTGCGCCCAGAATCACCACCGCCATCACCACGTTATAGTCTTTCTGAAGCACTGAACTCACGCCCACTCTGCCCAATCCCGGCCACGAAAAGATGGTCTCCGTAATCGGCGCACCACCGAGTAACCCTGCAATAGATGGGCCAAGGAACGTTGCCACCGGAATGAGTGCATTCCGCGCACCGTGTGTAAACCACACCTGCCGCCCCGAAAGCCCCTTCGCTTTAGCAGTACGAATATAATCCTGCCCGATTACATCCAGCATCGAGGCTCGCATATACCGCGAGTAAACCGCAATACCACCTGTAGACAGCACGAAAGTCGGCAGAATCAGGTATTGTAGACGCTCGGTAATCGGCGGACAGCTCCCGGAAAGGCTCATCGGGCAACGGCTGCCCATTGGAAGAACACGCAACCACGACCCGAAAATGAGGATTAAAATCAGGCCGAGCCAGAACACGGGAACAGAGTTAAACACAACCGCTGCCACTCGCGTGATCGTATCGAATATGCCACCACGTCGTACCGCTGCGATCACTCCCACCGGAACACCCACGATGATTCCTAGAAGCAAAGAGGCGATACCCAGTTCCAGAGTAGCCGGCACGCGATCACTAATGATATCCGCCACCGGGCGCTTCTCGAAAATCGAGCGCCCCCAATCACCACGCAGCACACCTTGTTTCGTGCCCGGCGGCTCAGGTTCACCATCATTGTTCGCATCAAGGGGGATCAGGAATGAGCCGTCTGCAACACCATCCCCATCCGAATCCCAGCGCATCCACGTATCGCCCAACAACCAGCGCAAATATTGAACTGGTAAAGGATCATTCACGCCAAGCTGCAACGCCAGCCGTTCGCGCTGCTCAGGACGCATTTTCGGGTCAAATGTGAGTGCCTTTACCGGGCCACCGGGCGACAACCCCATCAACAAATAAGCAAACATGGAAATACCGATGATGGTAGGAATAGCCTGAATCAAGCGGCGTAGTGTGTATTT
>CAIVEA010000072.1 GCA_903904765.1 uncultured Chloroflexota bacterium | reverse complement strand
GTGGCGACGAGGCCGACCAGCAACGTAAACAACCCCACCAAACGCAGCGTAGGTATTCCGCTGATTGAGATGACCGCACCAAGCAGCACAATTGCCGCATTCAGTATCCAGAATAAGGCGCGGTTGGCAATTTCAGGTAGGGTGGCGACGCGATAGGCATAGTAGCCGACGATCACGAGGAAAGCGCCCATCCCCGTCAGACCGCCCACCAGTACCCAACTTGACGGTGAACCGGAACCCAGCGAATAGATTGCCCAGTTGGGGCTGCCTATCATGATGGGCTGAATGAATAGCGAGGTGATGACTAGCAGCGAGATAAACAGCGTTCCTAATGCCCACCAGTAAGGGCGCACACGACTATTTCTTCCTCGTGCATCCTCAATGGTCATCGTGCCGAAGGCGAAAATCAGCACGATCATATCCAACCCGTGACTCAGGCCGGGGGTGATCCCCCCCGCGCTGGTGAAATTTAGCGGAAATAGGAGGTTAATCGCGCCAAGTGTGGCGGCGGTGGCAGCCAGCAGGAACCAGCCCTGTTCACCGCGCATCTCTTTGCGACGGCGTAGAGTGTACCCCATCAGTCCTAGCACCAGCAGGGCGTAGACGATTGCGACTGGATTGATGAACGAGTCGATTTCCATGCAATTCCTTCGCGGTTCCAGCCGTTCTGTTATTTAAGGATGTAGTAAGTACCCTTTTTGGAGCCAACCTTCAGCAGAATGCCTTGCTCGACCATATCTGCCAGATCGAGGCGTAGCGTTTCTGCTGATACACCCTGACACAGCGAACGATACTCGCGATTGGTGATCGAACCGTGATCGCGGATATATTGTAGCGCCCGCGCTTGCCGGTGGTTGGTGTTACGCGCCCATTCCGGCGCTTTGGGTTTTTCACGTTCGTTGTACAGCGATACGGCGAAACTATAAGGCCGCGCATCGAAATAGGGCGGTTTGTGACCGGCCTGCTGCATTACTTCCATCATCCGGTCAATGCCCAAACCGAGTTCTTCGATGTAGCCCCATTGAAACAGTCCATTGACCACACGCGGGTTGCGGCTGAAATGCTCATCCACGATGTTTTCCACCGTGATGAACCCCGGCAGGCCGCCCGGTGAGATCACCTCCAACCGATCGGAATACATGCGAATTTCAATGCGTCGCCCCTTCAGGCGGTAATCGCGGTGGCAGATGGCGTTCACGATGGCTTCGCGGACGGCGAACTGCGGGTACTCGGTGGTATCCTCGCGTTCCAGCCCTTTGACCACCGCACCCACCGCCATCTCGCTCCAGATCAAGTTCCATGCGTTTTCGATCAGGCGGGGCAGGGGGCCGGTCAGTTCTTCGCGGCGGGTGTAGCCGGCCAGCCCGTTCTCACCACGTGGCGTTTTGCCCACGAACTTGGCGAACACCACGCTGCTCTGCGGTAGCCAATGCTGCGGATATTCGCTAAACAGCAAAATCCCGCTGACCGTTGCTCGTCCCTGACTATCCAGCGCCCCGATCTCTTTCATCAGGTCAGCCACTTTGCCGTTGTAAGGGCGCTTGGTGCGTTCGGCGCGTTTAGCGAGATATTCAGTGATGATTTTGTTGCTGAAGTCGTCCATGGTCGCGCCTGCCACATGTTCGGACTCAAAATCGCCCGTGTTTTTGGCGCTGGCGAGCTTCAGAATCTCTTGCCCGCCCAGCGGACGGTTCTTAGAGCCGCTACGGATGAGTACGCGCCCGTCCGACATGGCGTGTAGTTCGATGCTGCGCGGCACACGTAGAGTGTACACCGTGCCTTTCTCGGTTTCGTTCTCTTCCCAGTTGCCGATTACTACTGGTGGGTTGCAGGCCGTATCCGCATCGCGCAGGGCTTTATCCAGCGCCTTGCTGTCAATTTGCTTAGGGGCTATCTCGCCACCTTCGCGCAACCCAAATACAATCGTTCCGCCCTCCGTGTTGGCGAACGCGACAAGGGTTTCGGCAATCGCGGTGACATCCGGTTTTTCCAGAAATGCGATGCGCGGCCCCTGCTCAGTTTTTAACAGGTCCAATGTAGGCATAAGGTCGTTTTTTTGTTCCCTTCCAGAATACGCGCATTATAACATTCTTTGCACCGCACGACAGATGACCTTTGACCTGATGAGGCATTCGGATTTAGGGGCAATATAGCATCCCCTGACCTTCTCTTTCATGGCGAATGGTGCAAGGCGCATTCGTTCCTCTTTCCAATGCGATACTCCGTGTGATGGATAAGGGCAGGAGGTAAGGTTCTTCGGTTGACAAGCGATCACGACAGGCGTAATCTGATCGCCGTTTTGATCGGTATAAGGGTGTCTCTGTGGCAATCATCATTCTGTTTCTGCTGAGCATCGGTGGCGTTCTGGTAATGGCGTTGCGCCAGCGCCGTTGGCCGCAGTTGCGTCGGTTGGCGGGTGGCCTGC
>CAIVEA010000071.1 GCA_903904765.1 uncultured Chloroflexota bacterium | reverse complement strand
GGTGATGGTGATGCCATCGGCGGCCATGTCATATTCGCCGTTGGCGACGGCGATAATCATGCCGTCCCACGAGGTTTCGATGAATTCGGGCGTGCAGTTCAGGCGCTTGCAGATTTCAGCCAGTGTATCGTAGTCCCAACCCTCGGGCTGGCCGGTCTTTTCGTTGATGTAGTTGAAAGGCTGGTAAGCATTTTCAACCGCAACCGTGATGCTGCGACCACCCAGATCGGGCAGCGTGTCTTGTGCCGAAGCGGGAATCAGAGGCAGTACCATCAAAATCAAAACTAGTGCGAGCAGTAAACGTCGCATTCCCAACCGCATTTCGAACCTCCAATATATCTTGTTTTACAGGCAGCGCGGGTGTTATTTTACCCTTTACCCTCAAAATTGTACCATGCTGCGAATTTCCGACAACACGAAAACGTTATTCGTGCGTTTGTTCAAAATGACTAGCCTCGATAAACGGAGCATCGTGAAAGTGCGTGGCATGATGGATGGTTGCCGTCTTGGCGGCACGGCTCATGCGTTTGAAGGCCAGTTCCGCCCGCATAGCGGCGGTGCGGGATGCGAATTGCCACGCGCACAGCAAGTGAACCGGACGGTGCGCGGCGGTGTAGGCTGCACCTTTGCCGCTGTTGTGCGAACGAATGCGGCGGGGGACATCCGGTGAGATGCCGGTGTATAGGGTTTGGTCACTGCATTCCACCACATACAGGAACCAAGGGGTTTCTGCCGTCACAATGTAAGCACAGCGATCATCTGGCAAAGCGATGAAATCGGTGGCGGCATATCCAAGCGCGAAGGCGGATTGGAAGGCAGAGCGTAGTGCCAAGCGCCATGCCAGCGCCCCTTCGGGATGGCTTTGCTTGAGTTGGGCGAGGTTGGCGGGAATTTCGACTAGATACTGACGGTTGCCAGCTTCGATGTGGACAAGCGGCGCTGGCAATTGATCGGAGGAGGCGTGCAACAGGAAGGGAAGCTGCGGGGGATGGATAACATCCTGTGGTTGGTTTTTGGCGAGGGCACTCACGCGGCGGTCACGCAGTTTCCAGACGGCTTCGACGCGATCAGAGGGCAGGCCGGCGTTGATGCCATCGTTCATCTCGCCATAGAAGTTAACGTGATAAGTCTGTGCTGTCGCACCCAAGCGGTGTAGGTTGAAATTCGCGTTACCACGCTGAAGAGGGTCATACGTCCATGCCATTATGTCGTAGCCGTTTTCCAGCGCCCAGTCGCGCTGGAATTGCTTCATGGCAAAGCCCACGCCCTGACCTTGATAATCTTGATGAACACCCGCCATATGCGACCAGATGCGCTTTTGTTTGCTCAGGGGTGCAGGGAAGGCGAAAGCTAGGCCAATCATGCGATCCTGATCGTATGCGCCGATGAGCAAGCTACCTGTGCGCGTCATGGCGTGCAGCAGGTTGGAGGGAACGGCATCTTTGGGATCGAGATTCCAGATGGCAATTTCAAGATCAACCGCGAGATTCAGATCATCGAGTTCTTCAAGAACTCGGCAGTTCCATGTATTCAAGCGTTCACTTACCTAGTGGGTCGGAGAGCAGCAAACCAATCAGGGCGGTCAAGATGCCGACGTTCAGGGTAATCACCCCGATGAGATGCAGACCTTTGCTCTCGGCGTACACGTCAATTAATTGTACGACGAAGCTGATGATGATGAGGCCGATGCCGATGACGACGGGCAGCCCCCGGCGCTTCGCCATAAATTCCGAGAGCATTTCGATGAAACGTGATAGACGCGGTGAAGAATCAATCCAGCGTAACATGGTTCACTCCGTCTGGAGATAGTCCCGGAAACGTTCGATTTGGGCAGCGGGCAAGGATACGGTCATCAGGACACCCTGTTCCGTGTGTTCCTGCTGTTCCACATTGGCGGTTTCAAACAGCCACGAAACAAGGTCGCCACGCTGGTAGGGCAGCAGGATTTTGACCTTTCGCAGTTGTTTGGCGAGGACAGTTTCGATCAGTTGCAAAAGGTTTTCGATGCCGATACCTTCTTGCGCTGAAATGGTCGCTTCCGCAGCATAACGATCACTGTCTGTTCGCTGTGGCAACGGGTTGTTGCCGAGTCGATCTATCTTGTTCCACACGAGAATGCGCGGAATGGACGGGGTGTCAATTTCAGCAAGCGTATCTTCTACCGTTTCGATGTGCTGCAAGACATTGGGGTGGGAACTATCCACCACATGCAGCAGTAGATCGGCTTCCAGCACTTCTTCGAGGGT
>CAIVEA010000070.1 GCA_903904765.1 uncultured Chloroflexota bacterium | reverse complement strand
ACCGCCAGCCCCAGCCCCAGTCCGCCGCCCCGAAAGGCGGTTTTGCTGGTGGAATGGGTGAGCGTGTCGCTAGTGGTGTGGAAACGCTCGAAAATCAGTTCGCTGTCCTCCGGCGCAACACCGATGCCCGTATCGCGCACGACAATCGTCACCTGATTGTCCTGCCCCGAAGCTTCCAGCCACACATCGCCGCCGTCCGGCGTGTATTTGATGGCGTTCGATAGCAAGTTGGAGAACATCAGCCGCAGCAGATCGCCATCCCCCTGCAAGCGCGTCGGCCACTGATTACGGTCAAAATGGATGGTCACGGTGCGATTTTGCATGACGGGAATATAGCTATCCACCACCGAAGCCGCCACCGCGCCCGGATTGACCATGCCTATCGAAATATCCACCTGATTGGTGACGATGCGCGTGATGGTCAAGATTTCGTTGACGATATTCTGCATCCGGTTGATGCCGTCGCCCAACCCTTTAATCAGGTAATTGAAGTTCGCGTCGCTGGCGGCCAGTTCGCGCACAGCCGGCAATTCTTCCAGCAGGCGGTCATACCCGTAAACCAGCGTGAGGGGCGTTCGCAGCTCGTGCGCCGTCACCTGAATGAAAGTATCCTTCATGCGGTCAAGACGGGTCAGTTCGCGGTTGCTGGCTTCAAGGGCACGCATCCGGCTCTCCAGACGCGCCGTCACTTCCTGCACATACGCGGTTTGTGCGTGGGCGCGGGATTCGGCATCCACCGTGTCCTGTGCGCCTTTCAGGTACGAACCCACCTGATCGGCAAAGGTTTCCACATCAATCGGCTTGGTGATGTAGCCGTTCGCGCCCGCCGCCATCGTCAGCGCCCGCTGCTGCCCCTCGATGAGCGCGGTAAGCGCCACGATGGGCGTATTGCGGAAGCGCGGGTCGGCACGGAGCGTGGTGGTCACTTCACGCCCACTCAAATCGGGCAAGTTGATGTCGGTCAGGATCATATCCGGCAATTCCTGACGGGCGGTATCAATCCCTTGCAGACCGCATTCAGCCACCAGCACACGGTATCCGGCAAAGCGCAAACAACGTTCGACCAGCAGCCGGCTGGCGGGATCATCTTCGATATAGAGTATGGTAGGGGGCGGGGCATTCACCGGAGTTTTCCTCACGCCGTTGGTAGATACGATCACGCTTATGCTCTGGATTATACGCAGGTTGCACAGGGGCGCGATAGCATGAGCCGGACAGGGTAATTTGAAATAGAACACAAACATTATACATATAACATTTACCAATAATCATCTGTCACAGATTTATGCAAGGACATTTCATCTTGAGCCGAACCGCCCGTTACGAACGCCTGCTGTTACCTGTCCTGATGCTGGCGCTGGCTGCCATCGCCTGCCGCTGCGGGAGCAAAATCGAGTCGCCGGATGTGGCGTGCGAGCGCGTGCTGCACCGGAAAGCGGCGATCGTTTTGTCCACCAATGCCACCGCCTGCGAACAGTTTGTGGCGGCACGCTGTGGCGATCCGGTGATGTTCGGCAGTAACTTCATCAACATGACCCCGGACGAAATCGCAACTTACGAGGAATGCACCCGTGCGGCGGCGAACGAGTTCGCGCAAACTGGCGGCAGGCCACAACCACCGCCAGCCAGCACACCGCAAACATCGGTCGTCGTGGTACAACCGCAGCGCGTCTCGTGCGCCCCTTTCCGGCTGACTTCCCCGCTGGCGGGCATGGCGAACGGGATGCAAACTTTCTTCTGGGACGCACTGCCGAACGCCAGCGGCTACCGCATTCAGATTCTCGAAAACGGGGCGGTGCTGGCGAGCTTCGAGGCAGGCGCTGACCAGACCAGCCTGACGGCGGATGTCAGTTCGGGGCGCATCGGCGGGTTGTTCGATCTGGTAGTACGCGCACAGGCGCTCAAGAACGAGTCGGTGGTCTGCTCGGCAGAGTACCCGCAGTCGCGGGCGGCTACTGCGCCAGCGGTGGACAACCCCGTTTCGCAGCCCGTGAACACCTGCGGCAACGCCATTTGCGAGGCCACCGAAAGCAATAACACCTGCGCCGCCGACTGCTTCTGCGGCAATTTCACCTGCGACGCGGGTGAAGACCGCTTCACCTGCGGGCAGGACTGCGGGGGATAAGACATCCTACACGGGGGGCGGGTATGCTTGCCCGCCCCATCTGCGGTGCGCTACTTCGGGCCGCCCGCGTGGCGCAATACTTGCCAGCCTTCAGTGGAGAAGTCGTAGAAGCCCATGAACTTGAATTCTTCAAAAATATCTT
>CAIVEA010000069.1 GCA_903904765.1 uncultured Chloroflexota bacterium | reverse complement strand
GCTTCCACGCCTTCGCCCGTTGCGGCGCTGATGACGGCGGCCTGCACATTGGGGACGAGGGCGGAATAGGCTGCTACCCGTAAGACACGATCGGCCTCGCTCACGAGGTCGGCCTTGTTGAGCGCGAGGACGACGGGGGTTTCGCCCCGTGCGCGGGTGATGCTTTCCGCGATGTGGCGATCCGCTTCCGGCGGCGTTTCGGAAAGGTCTAGCACCCACAGGATGACATCGGCATCTTGCAGGGCATCTTCCGCCACGCGCACCATGAACTCGCCCAGCTTGTGCTGCGGCCTATGCAGGCCGGGGGTATCCACGAACAGGATTTGCACATCCGGTTGCGTGTAAATGCCCAGTTGCTGACGGCGTGTGGTCTGCGGCTTGGGGCTGACGATGGCGATTTTTTGCTGCAAGATGCGGTTGATGAGCGTGGATTTGCCCACGTTCGGTCTGCCGACAACGGCGACTACACCCGAACGATGATCGGGCGGGAGGACTTCATCGAAAACACTGTCAAGGTTAGTCATAGACTGATTTCTGCCATTCGGTGAGGCTGCTATAGGTCGGGAGATAACGGGTGAGCCGTTCGGGAAGGGTGGCCGCGTGCGCCGCGATCAGCGCCGTTGGTTTCGCCAGCGGTTTCGTGTCGCTTTCGCTGGTATAGAACAACACTTCGGGTGGAACGGCCATATCGAGAGTACGCAGGAAGCACATATCGTCGCTGCCGTCGTTGCAGTAGCCTACAACTTCGGCGCGGGGGTGCTGGTTGCTGCGCTTGAGCAGAAAATCCCACGCTTCTTCGCCCCGCAGGAAGTCGCCATAGTCCATGACCACAAGGCCGGGGACGATGGACTCGTGCAGTCTGCCGAGGAAGCGCAGGCCATAGCGCACGACAAACCGACCAGAGGCCAGAACCTCCGCATCGGCTATCGTTTCAGTGCTGAATAGGGTGTGGGCGGAATGACGCAGCAAAAAACCATCGGCAGGGTCGCCGATGGGCATGCGTTCGGGGATGGTATGGCTCACTGTTTAGTGGTGCGCCACTTCGGCATGTTCGGCCTGTGCGTGGTCATCGTGTTCGGCGTGGGCTTCGTGACCATGATGGCCGGTATCTTTCGGGATGTTGATGTCGTCAAAATGCTTGTGCGGCTGCGTCAGGCCGAACCAACCCACCGTACCGAACAGGAACAGTGCCACGCCGCCCGCGAACATCATCCCGATCACGTTGGTATCTGCCGTTGCGCCCTGCACAACGCCAATGGACGCAGCCAGAATCACCAGCAGCACGCCCAACCCGGCGATCATTGCCATGCCGAGGACACTCGAATTGCCAGTCGCGCCGAGTTTCTCTAGAATTTTCACCGGATCACTCCTTCTTGTTCGCCCGTTCAACCTGTTACAATGCGATAATTGTGCCTTGTTCTAGGAACAGCGTCAACCCTGATGCGTGGCGGGTGGATTGTGGCTGTTGTAAGGGGAAATGGGAGCGAAGATGGCGAAAGTGGAACGGGCGCTGCTGGTGCGGCACGGTCAGACCGATTGGAACGTGGAAGGGCGCTGGCAGGGACATTATCCGACCGGGCTGAATGCCGATGGTTTCGCACAGGCGGCGGCGCTGGCGGATATGCTGCGAGGACGGCCTATCGGCGCAATCGTGAGTAGCGATTTGCCCCGCGCTTACCAGACGGCGGAGGCGATTGGCGCGGTGGCGGGATTGACCCCACTGGCGGATGTGCAGTGGCGCGAGTTCCATCTGGGCGTGTTTCAGGGGTTCACCCGTGAGCAAATCGAGGAACAGTACCCTAACGAGTGGTCGGCGTTCCGTGCCGATTACTGGAATTATGTTGTCCCCGGTGGCGAGTCTCGGCGGGGGTTGCAACGACGGGTGTTCACGGCGTGGCAGCAGTTGGTGGCGCAAGATAAGGGGCCGGAAGTGGTGATTGTGTCGCACGGCGGTTCCATCCGCATGTTGCTGGCGGCACTATTTGAGGGTGATCCTGCGCTGTCTCAACTGCATATCGAGAACACGTCAGTCACGACGGTGGAGCGCAGCGGGGATGGTTGGCGGTTGGTGAATGTGGCTTCGGTAGATCATTTGTGACAAATTTCGACTATTTATATAAGCCTTTGTGACAAATTTCACTAGAAATTTGCTACT
>CAIVEA010000068.1 GCA_903904765.1 uncultured Chloroflexota bacterium | reverse complement strand
TGCGACTTTGAACAGTTCCAGTTGGGTGATTTTCATGAGGTTATGCCGTGACTCGCTTGGCGATTTCTTCGCGCACGACGGGGGCGACCTTCGTGCCGAACAGTTCGATGGCGTGCATCAGCTTGTCGTGGGCGATAGAGCCGACGCTGAGTTGCAGCAGGAAACGCTGATGGTTGAACAGCTTGTGCTGGAACAGGATTTTCTCGATCACATCATCCGGGCTGCCGATGAAATTTGAGCCGCGCAGCGTGGCAGAGGCTTCGTACTGGTCGCGCCCCATCGGAGGCCAACCGCGTTCGCGCCCGATTTTGTTCATCACCACCTGCACCGCCGGGAACGACTCGTCAATCGCTTGCTGACGGTCATCTGCGATGAAACCGTGCGAGTTGATGCTGAGGGGGATGCTGTCTACGTCGTGACCGTATTCTTTGGCGGCGCGGCGGTACAGTTCCATGAATGGGGCGAAGCGTTCCGGCATGCCGCCGATGATCGCCAGCGCCATCGGCAGGCCGTAACTGGCCGCCCGCACCACCGATTCCGGCGTGCCGCCCACCGCCACCCACAACGGCAGCGGGTTCTGCACCGGACGGGGATACACGCCGGCATTCTCCAGCGGGGGGCGCGTTTGCCCGTTCCATGTGATCGGGTTCTGGTCGCGCAGTTTGACCAGCAGTTCCAGCTTTTCGCTGAACAACACTTCGTAGTCGTGCAGATCGTAGCCGAACAGCGGGAACGATTCGATGAATGAGCCGCGCCCCGCCATCATCTCGGCACGTCCGTTGGAAATCAGGTCGAGGCTGGCGAACCGCTGAAACACGCGCACCGGATCATCCGAACTGAGGACGGTCACGGCGCTGCTCAGGCGGATGCGCTTGGTGCGTGCCGCTGCCGCCGCGAGGATGACCTCCGGCGCGGAGGAGATGTATTCCTCGCGGTGGTGTTCGCCCAGCGCGTACACATCCAGCCCCACCTGATCGGCCAGTTCGATTTCTTCCAGTAGATTCCGCATCCGTTCGGCGGGGCTGAGTTTGTGTCCGGTGCGGGGGTCGGCGGTCACTTCCGCGAATGAGTACAAGCCGAGTTCAAACGGCTTGGGCGGTGTTGTTGTGGGAGGCATGGGTGCTTCTCTCCTTATGGGTGTCCTGTCCGCGCAGGTGCTACGCGGCATTCTACATCAGACGCGGGCTACAGCGCGGACATTACCCGTAAAAAGGGTGCTTCAGGGTGTGTTGGCCTGCTTCTGCCGGGCCAGTTCGTTCGAGCCGCCGAGGGGGTGCGTCTGCGCCAGCGTTGCCAGATTGAATCCGCGCAACTCCTTCGCCATCAGGGTGAGCGCGTCGCCATACGCGCCCGCCGCCAGCGTGCTGCCGAAGGGGAGCATGCCTTCGCCTTCGGCGCTGCTGTCTACTTGCAGCACCACCACGAGATCGCTGAGGGCGGCTAGTTCGCTTTGCGGGTTGGCCGTCCACGCCATGATCTTCGCGCCGCGCTCACGGGCGATGCGGGCGAAGCGGTTGATGTCCTCGCTCTTGCCCGCTTTGGAGAGGGCGATTAGCACATCGCCGGGGTGCATCATGGCGGATTCGCCGTGCAGCGCGTCGCCGGGGGACACCGAAAAGGCGGTAATCCCGCAGGTCGCCAGCAGGTGCGCCAACCGGAAGGCCATCGCGCCACTCGTCCCCGCCCCGCTGATGATGATTTTTCCGTTGCATTCTGCCACCATCCGCACCGCTTGCAAGAAGGTGTCGTCCAGCTTATCCGCAATTGCCAGCAGCGCCGCGCCTTCCGCCCGAATCTGAGCGCGAGCCGCCGTCAGCATATCCTGTTCGTTCATGGCATTCGTTCCTCGTGGTGACGATGCCCGTAGTGTCCCTCAGATTCACTCCACCTGCAACGTTTCTGTCGCGCTCCACGCGCCGCAACCGCCCGTGCTGGTGCTGCATGCCCGCACCTGCCAGTAGTAAATCCCCGCCGTGAGCGTGGTCGTGGGCGGCACATCCCATGATAGGGCGTTGCCGGGGATGTCTGTGGCGCTCGTCAAAATGTTGAAGAATCCGCTGCTTTCGCTCAGGCGTATTTCGTAGCGGAATGCCCATGTGATGCGACTCCACGTCAGGGTGGGGGTGGTGTCAGTGGTGGCGTTGCGGGTAGGGGCTTCTTGTCCAGTGATGTTCCCACCGCCACTACTGCCGGGGTAGCTGGCAAGCGTCCCCAGTTTGAAGCGCCGGATGGAGTAATACCGGCTGTCAATCGTGATCGAGGCGGCGGTGTGGTTGCCATCCAGATAGTTGATCGCGCCGATGGTGGCGGTGAAGGTGCTGTTGATGATGTCGGGATACCACAAGTTGGCGCTGGCATCGTAGTAGCTGGCGCGGACGTTGATCTGCGTGCTGTTGATTTGCTCCCAGCGGGCGCGAATGATGTCCCCCGGTTCGGGCATGTTGCGTCCGGGCGCTGCCGCCGCTGCTGGTAACTGCCATGTTTTCATTACAACAGGAGGATTTGATCCGTCCCCTCCCAACCACGCCTCGAACCACAGTGAGAATACGCCGCTGGCGTTGGCATGCGGGATGACTTCGAGATTCTCCTCACGGTTGACTTCTTTGTGGAAGCCGATCATGGCGGAACAATAATTGTTGGTGCAGGTGGGCGGTGTGCCGTTCGGCCAGTCTATTTCGATCTCGCCCCAACCATCCGTGACCGAGGGCATCCGGTCAAGGTTGCGACCTGCCTGCAAGCGATCATTGTTGGAATATAGGCCGTAGGTGGCGTGGAGCGTGGGCTGGTTCTGCCATGTTGACCAGTCGTATTGCACCTGCACGCCGCTGAGGTTGCGAAAGTTCTGTTCCTGTACCGAGGCGGCGGAACGGTTGTCCGCCCCATCCGGGAACGGGGAACTGGTGCTGGTGGTGGGGGTACGCCATTCGTCCACATAGACATTCAGGCTGCCCGGGCTGTTGGTGTTCAGGATGCCAATGGCTGACCGGTCATAGGTTTCGGTGTCCATCTTGCCCTGACGGTACCAGCCGTAGAAATTGCCATTGAGCAGGAAAGCGAAAGCGCGTTTCACGCCCTGCCCACTCTGGCTGTGCAGGCCGATTTCTAGCTCGAACCACTGGTCGAGGGGGACTGTGCCGTAAGCCGGAAATTCCTGTTGCACGCCGTTGCTGTTCGCACCGCGCACTGTGAGCGCCCCGCCAGAAGTGACGCGCAACTGCCAACCGTACTGGCTGGTGTTGGCGCTCACCCAGTAGCTCGCCAGCGTGAAATACTCGCTGCTGCCGAGGGCGTTGACGGTGGCAGAGGGGATGTAGACCTTCGCCCGCTGCCAGCGCCAATCACCGGGGCGCTCTTGCCAGACGCGACCATTCGCAGGGCTGCTGAAATTGGTACGAATGGCTGCGCTCTGCCCGCTGCCACCTGTGTGTAGCAGGGCGGAGGCTGTTCCGGCGGCGGCCTGTGCGGTGCTGCGCGTCACCGTCCCGCTGCCGCTGACATCCGATGTGACGACCCAACTGCCCTGCGCGGACTCGAAGGTTTCCAGCACGGCAGCGGCGGCATGAATCGGCGCGACATTCAGCAGCCAACCGAGGCCGAAGATGAGAAATAAGCCACGAATTGCGCGCATACGATCATCCTGTTTCAGCCTGTGTGTACGATGTGTTTGCATTACCGCCAAAGTGTTACGAAGGGTACTTGCAGCGGCATAACAGGATGATGAGAAAATGTGCGCTCAAGCCCCCTTGTCCGCGCCCATCAGGGCGGCGCGGGTGATGATTCGCAGGGCGAACAGCAGCAGGATGCCGTCAATCAGCCACACCACGAGGCCGATGCCGAAGGCCACCGGCACGCTGAGATACAGCAACCCTGCCACCTGACTGATGACCAGCATGATGATGGGCAGCACCAGCAGACCGGTGTTCTGGTAGGCTTCCATGAAGCTCTTGACCCGCGCCGAGATGACCACCGCGCCCATCATGCCCAGCACCGCCACCGCCGGAGTCACCCACAGCACCATCACCCACCAGTGCGGCAGCGGGAACCACACGCGCCCCATGACCACGCCGCCCGCGCTGTTCAGCACCAGTGTGTACACGGCGAAGCTCAACCATGTGAGCAGCACCGCCGGAATGACCGCCGCCAGCATTTTGCCCGTGAACAATTCGCGCTCGGTGGCGGGGGTGTAGAGCAGCGCCTCCATCGTTTTGCGCTCTTTTTCGCCCACGAAACTGTCCGAGCCGATCACGCTGGCGGTCATGATAGGCAGGATGAGAAAGAGTGGCGAGAACAGGTAGCCCAGCAGCAGCACGATCATGGTCTGGCTTTCGTTGAGTCCGGCGATAGAAGCGGCTATCGCTGGCGGCAGGTTCGCCAGAAACAATTCCAGATCGGCATCTTTCATCATATCGCCACCTTCGGCACTGGAGAGCGCCCCCGGCAGGACGATGATGAGCAGCGGCAGCACCACACAGAAGATCAGCGGCACGATGAGCGTGGGTGCCCATGCCATTTTGTTCCCGCGCACTTCGCGCCAGTCTTTGAGGGCGATTGCCCGGATGGTTCGCCAGTTCATGCTTCGGCCTCCGCTTGCAGTTTGAAGTAAATGTCATGGAGCGAGTGAGCGCGGGGGGTGACGCGCAGAATTTGTGCGCCCGCCACTGCCGCTGCCGATACCACCGCCGGAATCACGCTCTCGTCGCGCACCTGCACCGCCAGCGCCGCGCCTTCGATCTGTACTTTCGTTGCGCCGGCCACGCCCCGCAACACCGCGTCCAGTCCGGCGGGGGGCGGCGCGGTCAGGCCGATGTCTACCCACTGACCATCCCACAGGTTGCGCCCCAGATCATCGGGCTTGCCCACCGCCAGCAGCCGTCCATGATTCAAGATGCCCACGCGGTCACACAGCCGTCCGGCTTCATCGAGGTTGTGGGTACACAGGAACACAGTGCGCCCATTTGCGCCGCTGTACTGCGCGATCAAATCCGTCACCTGCTGCGCGGCTTCGGGGTCGAGTCCGGCGGTAGGTTCATCGAAGAACAGGATGTCCGGCTGATGAATCAGTGTTCGTGCCAGCGCCAACCGCTGCTTCATGCCTTTGCTGAAGCCGCCTGCGCGGTCATCGGCGCGTTCGTGCAACCCAAACTGCTCCAGCAGGTCGGCGGCGCGGCGGGCGAGGTCGGACTCTGGCACGCCGTACAGCGTCCCGAAGAAATGCAGGTTCTGGCGGGCGGTCAGCCGTTCGTAGATGGACGGGGTTTCGGTCAGCACCCCGCTGCGACGGCGCAGCGCATCGCCCTGTGTCTGCGGGTCGCAGCCGAGGACGTGGGCGCGTCCAGCATCGGCCTGCAATACGCCATTCAGCAAGCGTACCAGCGTGGTCTTACCTGCGCCGTTCGGCCCCAGTAGGCCGAATACCTCCCCGGCTTCCGCCCGGAAGCTCAACTCATTCACCGCAGTGCGCGTTCCGAAGCGGCGCACCAGTCCTTCCGTTTCAATCGCTGCGTTCATAAGAGGATACTCCTTCGCCCGCCGCTGATGATTCCGCACCAACTGGTCTGTTTGTCCAAACTGCAAACGGTGGGCATAATCTACCTGTTCCATTCTATATCTCTATGTCGAGCAGAAGGGTAGTCCATAGTGGCCTCAGAAGCCGTCTCGCAACATCGTGACGACAAGATTGTTGTCATTATTTCCTATTTGGGGTTTATTGTGCTAGGAATGCCCGGTGCGTTGCTAGGCGTGGCGACCCCCTATATCAATAAGTCGTTTAACCTGTCGTTGGATGCGATCGGGGCGCTGCTGCTGGCGCTGACCGTCGGCTATGTGATTGCCAGCGCCGTGTGCGGACGGGCGATTGCCCGCTTCGGCGCAGCGCGATTGTTCGCAGGCGGTCTGCTGCTGAACGTGATCGGTTTGGCCGGTTATGTTCTGTCCCCCTCATGGCCGCTGATGGTAGTCTGCGGTTTTCTCTCCGGTTTTGGTTCAGGGTTCTTCGATGCGGGGTTGAACATCTACTTTGCGGCGCATTTCAGCCCGCGCCTGATGAACTGGCTGCATGCCTGCTTCGGGATTGGGGCGACCAT
>CAIVEA010000067.1 GCA_903904765.1 uncultured Chloroflexota bacterium | reverse complement strand
TCCCCGCCAGAATTCCCACGAACTCCACCTGCCGGAAGCACATCCCGTCCGCGACCACTGAAGCTGTCGGCGCGGTTTCCGGCGGCGTTTCCATGAAATACACCTCGGCAGGCGGGCTGCTGGCATAGCTCACGACCAGAGGCCGTGTTCCCTGACTGCCTGCGCTACCGCTGAACTGATTGTAGTAAGCATCTGACCAGTCATCGGAGATGTACACATCATTCGCAACCAGATCGCGCCAGTAATCCAGATAGGTGTAATCGCCATCCATCCCGAACTGCTGCACCGTCGCCAGCAAGAACGCCAGACCGGGGGACGAAGCCGCCGGATTTTCTACCGTCAGCAGCCCCTTGTAGGCGGGTTGTGTCAAATCTGCCAGCGATTCAGGAACGACTATCGCATTCGCCTCGAAGTACTTCACATCGTAGTTCAGGCACACATCCCCGTAATCCACCGGGGTCACGTGGTTTTCCACATCCAACTTCAGCGCGTCGGGAACATCCTTCAGCAGCGGCGACTCGTAAGGGACAAACAAATCCGCCGCCAGCGCCCGCCCCAGAAACGTATTATCCACACCGAACATCACATCCCCCAGCGGGTTGCCCTTGCTCAGTATAGACTGGTTAACCATCGTTCCCGCATCCCCGCTACGCAGGATTTGCACCGTGATCCCGGTTTCCTCTTGGAACTGAGTGAGCAGTTCCTCGCTCATGCTAAAGCTGTCATGCGTGACCACCGTCAGCGTGACCGCCTCCCGCGCCATCACGGGCGCAATGCTCGCAAGCAAGCACACCAGCAACAATACAATTCTACGCTGCATGCTTTTCCTCCTTTGAAAACACCAACCCGTGCAAGGGAATAAAAAACCACCGCCGCTGCTGTTGTAGGGGGTGGTTTGTGGTGTGTTCAAACGCGCTCCCTACGCCGGTATGACCCGGATCAGGTTAAGGGTCGGCGTGGCATTTCACGCCCTCTCAGCCCGCTTGTCGCGGACTCCCCTGCACTGGTTATTTAGTTGTCTGCATTATACTGCGGCCGCCCCTCCAAATCTAGAGGGATGCGGACTCATGGTTTACGAACCCGTCCAGATACGCCTCGAACTGCCCCGCGTTACAGGCATCCACATAGCGCATGAATTCCCCTCCTGCCACTGGATAATCGGGGTAGCAACTGGTTGGCCACGCACCACGCGGCGCATGTACGATATAGTCTGCGCCGGGGTACGGAATCAGTAGCGAATCCACTGTCCTTTCCATTCGCTCCACCACCCGTTCCACCGTGACGATCACCTTTTTCGCCAGATAGATCAGCTCGATATCTACACCCACATTGTTATTCACCCGCACATTACCAGATGCGTCGCCCTCCAGCCCGTGCAGCACCGCCACATCACACTGAATTGCGGGGAAGGCCATCAATGTTTCGCCGCTGTACGGGTCAACTACCTGTTTCACATCCGGTCGCAGGCGGGGCATATCCGTGCCGAACCATGCCCGCGACGGAATGAAACCCACACCCGAAATACCAGCGCGAATGCCCAGCGCGAGGCTGGCCTCGGTTTCTTCCACCACCTGAATCTCGCCCTTTTGCGTGGCCTGCGTGAACATCGGCGCAAACCCGAACGACTCCAGCCCGAAATAGCACGAGCGCACCGCCTTCACGCACCCTGCCCCCACCAGTAGATCGGATTCCAACCCCGCCGTGAAGCATAGCAGCGTCAGATCACGCGGGCGTTGTTGACGGCGCAGCAGCGCCTTCACAAACGCCAGTGGACGACGATAGACCGTCATCCCACCAAATGCCACCGTCTGACCGTCCCCGATCAGCGCAGCGGCAGCCTCCATCGAAATCCACTCCATCAGCGCATCCTCTCAGCCTTCGTCCGTTGCAATCACACGGCCTTCAGCAGCACGGTACAGGCGATCATTCAACGTCAGTCCCAATCCTTCCGGCTCAAATAGATGCGCGAAGATGACCTGCACCCCCGCTTGATCGAGCAAACGCATCCCATCGAACAACCGGTGGCTGATGCGTTCCAGTGTATCGCCCAGATCGCAACGCACATCTGGCGGCGGCTGGAACACTCTCGCCTCGCGGTCTGGCAGAAGCACCCCAAACGAGCGCCCCGTGTCCCGCGCCGCCTGTGCAT
The DNA here is from genome assembly GCA_903904765.1 of uncultured Chloroflexota bacterium. The sequence goes on along the minus strand of CAIVEA010000067.1, from coordinate 8,003 downwards.
CGGCCTGCATCGCCTTTAGCACCACTTCCGCCACCCCCGAATACAGGCGCAGTTCCGCATGGGGCGCATAATGCTTGAGCAGCATGCCCGGCGCTTCAATCGCCTCGTCCGCAACCTGCAAATGACGATTCGCCACATCCACACAGGATAAAATTTCGCGCAATCGTTCTACTGGCACGCCCCCCGGACGCAGCACCGTCGGCACAGGCTTGGTCAAATCCAAGATAGTCGACTCCACGCCGATATGCGCTGCCCCCGCGTCCAGAATCCCCTCGATACGCCCGTCCAGATCATCCCGGACATGCGCCGCACTCGTGGCACTCGGACGTGCAAAGCGATTCGCACTCGGCGCAGCTACCGGAACTTGCGCGGCCTTCAGAAACGCCAGTGCCACCGGATGCGCGGGCATTCGCACCGCCACCGTATCCCGTCCTGCTGATACCGAAGCCGGAACAATCGCCGCCCGCCGCAGCACGAACGTCAGCGGCCCCGGCCAGAATCGTGCAGCCAGTTCATAAGCCAGCGCGGGAATATCCACCGTCACCTGCGCGAGTTGCGCGAGATCATACACATGCACAATCACCGGGTCAGATGCGGGGCGCTCTTTCGCCGCGAATATCCGCGCGACAGCTGCCGCGTCCAGCGCATTCGCGCCTAACCCGTAAACCGTCTCAGTCGGGAAGGCCACCAACCCGCCTGCCCGCAAAATAGAAGCCGCCGCATTGATGGCCTCTTGGTCGGGCATTTTCGCATCCACACGCCAGATTTGAGTTAACACACACACCTTATTCGCGCACTTTTACCCTACGGAATCCCACTACTTCAGCCGATTCTCACATGCGTCTCAGCAGAGAAAATCGCCTTGTGATTATAATGAGGGTCACGCTTAAAGTGTATGTGGAGTAGACGCAATGAATTGGATACGCGACGCACAAGATCGGCTGCGTCCTTTCAAAACGCAGTTCGTAATCGTGGCCGTTTTCGTGGCAGGCTTCGCGTTTGGCAGCCAATATTCCGTCGGAAACGCACAGGGGGATACCGCCGCCCCACCCGAATCTCAGCAATCCTTTGAACCGTTCTGGCAGGTTTACAACCTCATCCAGCACAGTTATCTCAACCGCGACACCCTCGACCAGACCAAACTGGTAGACGGTGCAATACGCGGCATGATCGAAACGCTGGATGACCCCTTTAGCGGCTACATGGACACCCAGCAGTACCCCACCATGCGCGATGACCTCTCCGGTGAATTTGAAGGAATTGGCGCAGTCGTCGAAACCATCGAACACACTGGCGAAATCCAGATCGTAAGCGTCCTTGAAGGCTCACCTGCCAAAGCCGCTGGCCTGCAAAGTGGCGATGTTTTCGTGACGGTGGATGGCGAAGATGCCAGCACGATTTCGCAGTTTGATCTGGTTACAAAGGTTCGCGGGCCAGAAGGTACAACCGTCAACCTAACCATGCGCCGAGGCGAGGACTTATTGGACTTCTCGATTGTTCGCAGCCGCATGTCCATCGAAACGGTCACTTCTAAAGCACTCGACAACAACATCGGCTACGTCAAACTGCGCGAATTTAACTCGGTCGCCTTCGATCAGGTCAAATCCGCCCTCGATAATCTGCATGTCGAACAGTTGAATGGCCTCATCTTGGATTTACGCGGCAATCCGGGCGGCTTCCTAACAACTGCAATTGATATTGCCAGCCTATTCATCAAGACGGGGAATGTTGTCATCGAGGATTTTGGCAACGGCAATCAGGATGAACTCAAAGTCAATATGCAGCGGTATTTAGGCATAGATGTGCCGCTGGTGGTGCTGGTGGATAAAGACAGCGCCAGTGCCTCCGAACTGGTAGCCGGGGCGCTGCAAGATCAAGACCGTGCAGAAATCATCGGCACAACCACCTTTGGTAAAGGCACCGTCCAAACATGGTCAGGCTTGGTCAACGGCGGTGGCGTACGCCTGACCATCGCCCGCTGGCTCACACCCAATGGTAACTGGATTCACAAGCAGGGCATCACGCCGGACATCGTGGTAGAGAACCCGCCCGATGCACCGGAGGGTCAGGACGCACAGTTGGATGCCGCCATCCAGTTCCTGCAAAATGGCTCTGTCCGTTAGCGCGTCTAGGCAAGGCAAGAGCGTCATGTTATACTGCCCGAACTTTCAACCTTGAACTTAGGAGTGCTGTACGATGCAGGCAGCGTTACAGATCGTCTCGATCATCATCTCGGTCATCCTCATCATCCTCATCCTGCTTCAGGTCAAGGGTGGCGCGCTCGGCAACTTGCTCGGTGGGGATGCAGGCGGCGGTATCGCACACACCCGTCGTGGGCTGGAGAAGATTCTTTTTCAGGTGACGATTGGTCTAGCGATTGCTTTCCTCGCCGTCTCTATTCTGTCGGTTGTCGCTTTCCAGAGCTAACGACGCAAGGGTACAGTACCATCCTGCTTCAGCGGCGAATGCGACTCTGCAAAACGGTGCTGTGGGTTCCAAAGCACCGTTTTGGCATGAATCCCATTTAAGGAGCGCCTATGCTTCGCGGATTTCGCTGGCAGTTGCTGGTGTTTATTTCGGCTCTCGTCCTGTTCGTCATCAGCCTTTTGAGCCGTAGCAGCAGCGCCCCTCCTCCACCTGTCATCACACCCACCACAATGCCGCCAACTGCGGAAGTCGTCAAAGCCACACCCACTGCCCCGGAACCGCTTGTCCTCTCTCCGATTGCGCCGGCCAACAGCGACAGTGAAACACCAACCTTCCGGGAAGCCCTCGTCGGCAGCGTGCAGCGCCTAAACCCGCTGTTCGCCAGCCTGAACCCGGTTGACCACGACATCACAGAACTCATCTTTGAAGGTCTGACGCGCATCAACGAGTTCGGTGAACCGCTACCCAACCTTGCCGAAAGCTGGGTCATCTCATCGGACGGTCTCGAATACGTCATCCGCCTGCGGAAAGATGTGCTGTGGCAAGATGGCATTCCCTTCAGTAGCGCCGATGTCGCCTACACCGTGTCCATACTGCAAGACCCACAGTTCCCCGGTGAAGCCGCGCTCGGCGCATTCTGGCAGACCATCGAAATGCAGGTCTTGGATGCCGATCTCATCCGTTTCCGCCTGACGCAGCCCCTCGGCAAATTCTTGGATGCCCTCAGCATCGGCATTTTGCCTGAACATGCCCTGCGCGGCACAACCGCCGTCGGCTTGGCGAATCATCCTTTTAACCTTGCGCCCATCGGCACCGGAGATTACCAGATCGAAGCCCTCCGCGCCGATTCCAGCGGTGCGCTCAACATCGTAGACTTACGCGCCGCACCCGCCTATCGCACCCGCCCCGAAGGTCAAGGCGGCTATGTCATTGACCGGATGCGCTTCCAGTTGTTCGCCAGCTTCGATGCAGCATTGGCAGCCGTCTCCAATGGTCAGGTAGATGGCCTCGCAGCGCGAAACCGCACCGAACGCGCCGCCCTGCTCACGTTGCCCGATGTCAACATCCACACCACAGTAGCCCCCACGATGGGCGTGCTCATCTTCAATTGGAACCGTGACACCACACGCTTCTTCCGTGAACAGCGCGTCCGCGTCGCTTTACAAACCGGATTAGATCGCTCGTCTATCATCGCCCGTTACCTCTCCAATCAGGCAATTGTGGCGAACAGCCCCCTGATTCCGGGTTCATGGGCGTACAGCAGTGATCTGGCATGGCCGACTCCTGACCTGAACGCCGCCCGAACCATGTTGGAAAACGCTAACCCGCGCCTCGGCGACGACCAAGCAACTGCTGCCGCCAGCGCAGGGGTGCGCTTTAGCTTCCGCATTCTCGCACCGGAAGATGCCGCCATGAGCAGCATCGCCGGAGAAATCGCAGCCCAATGGACGCAGTTGGGTATCAACGTCACCACCGATGTCGTAGATGCCGCCACCTACACAGCCCGCCTCGAATCCGGTGACTTTGATGCAGCTATCGTGGAACTCTCGATGGGGAGCAGTGCCGACCCGGACGTATATAACTTCTGGGATCAAGGGCAACCGGGTGGACACAATTACGGCTCACTAGATGACCGTCGCATCGCGGAGGAATTGGAACGGGCGCGCCGCGATTACAGCGGAATCAACCGCGCCATCCGTTACCATAGCTTTCAGGCGGATTTCGTTGAACGGGCGATTGCCATCCCGCTATATTACCCGTTATTTACCTACGCCACGCGCTCCAACGTCAGCGGCGTTCAGTTGGGCTACGAAGCTTCGCCAAGCAGCCGTTTCGCCACCTTGCGCGAGTGGTCGTTTGGCTTAGGTGGTTAATAAGCGTTTTCGCGTTCGAGAATTTCGCGCAGCAGGTCTTTACGGGCGCTGCCGCCCAACAGTTCCAGTTTTCGCACGCCCAGCGGGTCAATCACCTCGCGTAGCAGGCGAACTTCTTCTATAGTGGGCGGCGGCGTTTCCGTCAAATCGGACGCAATGAGTAGCTCGAATCCGGTCTTTTTCTGTACCTGTTCCAGCGTCACCCCCGCATGCAGGCTGGTGACGCGCATTCGCCCCTCATACCAGTCGAATTGCCCAAGATCGCTGATGAGATAGCGAACCCCTGCCCCACGCTGGCGCTCCGGCACGTGACCGAGACCGCTGCGGAAGTCCAGCGTTTCCACGAATGTCACCCGCGAATGGCGCGGCACGTACAGATGAATATGCTCCGAAAAAACCGTGACATCCGGTATGCCACCACTGCCGGGCAACCGCATACGTGGACGCGCATAATCGCTGCCAAAAGCGATATTATTGAAGTTCCCTGCCGCATCCACCTGTGCCGGACGGAAAAATTCTTTCGTCGGATAGGCGGGTAAAAGATCAGCCGCACCCGCCACAAACCCGAAATGGATTTGCGCCTTGCCCAACCATAAATCTTCCACTCGCCCCACGCTCAGCGGTGCCCAATCCTGCCCCAACCCTTGCCCGATGGCCGACGAGAAACAGGCACGCGGCGCATGAGTCAGCTTTGCCAGAATGAACCCCGCCATCACTAGGGGGGTATTAATGCCCTGTGCCAGTAGTTCGCCGTCCTCTACCTGACGGGCGATGCAAACCGAGATCAGTTCGTCAATGCTGTAGTCTATAGCGGTCACATGCCCTCCGCGCTCATCGAGGCTGGACGCGCCCCCATGCCACATCGAACCATTCCTCAATCAAGTAGGGCGTATACCCGATATGGATGAGATTCTCAACACATTCCTCGCGGGATGCGCCCTGCGTCGCCCAGTACGGGACGCGCTTTATCATGGTCTCTACGCGCTCACGCGGCGTAATAATCCATGTGTCATGCGGCACAACCCCGAAGGTGATGATCTCCGCATCCAATGCCGCTGATTTACTTTTGCGATACGGTGCAAGAATCACCGCATCCAGTGCACCGTACTGTGGGGAACACAAAGTATTGCGGACGAACTGTGCCGTCAGTCCTAGATCAATCAGGTCTTCCACAATCCCGATCGTATGCCCACGCACATCAATCGAAAGCGGTTGCACGATCTCCGGTTGCTCCAGCGGTTGACCGGGGCCGATGTAGCACTTCACACCGAACGTCCCGAACTCAACAGGCGGCGTGTCGCCAGTGGAGCCGTGTGCGATGTAATCTTGCAGCAGCACTCCCGGCAGCAGCGCCCCCATCGTAATCATAATCATCTTGGTGATCTGCTTTTCCGTACCAGCATGAACACGCTGATACGTGAAAAAGCGTTTCGCCAGCCACGATATCATACGATGTTCAGCATGATCTGGAATGTACAGAAAGCGGAGGCGGTCACGGGGTACTTCTACGCCGGTGGGGTTACGCCAGTAGTCGAGGTCATCAGCAGGCGTTGCAGACAAGTATTGGTCAGTCATTTCCATTCCCCTCTGTTACGATCTTATGATGCTGGATTCGGGGGAAAAAATCCAGCATTATTTTACCGCTATGGGCTTTAGTCCTCGGCTTTGCTACCGCTTCCATCCATTTGCACAATCATCGGGCGAAACCGCCCCACAATCGCCACCAGATCGGATTGCGCCGCGATCACCGTTTCGATGTTCTTATACGCTTGCGGCGATTCGTCCATTCCCCCGCCCAGCAGAGTTACACCCCGCGCTTTCAAGTAGCGGTCACGCTCCGGCTTGGTGATGGATTGGGTCGCGGCAGTGCGGCTCATCGCACGCCCCGCCCCATGCGCGGCAGAATTTAAGGCCGCTGCATTCCCTTTACCGCGCACCACAAATCCCGGATCAGCCATCGAACCGGGAATCACGCCCAGCACTCCCGCCCCAGCCGGAGTCGCACCTTTACGGTGGACGATCACCTCACGTTCGGCATCCGCGAACCCCGCAGGCGCACGCAACCGTTCCTTCCACGCGAAATTGTGATGATTCTCGATCACCGCCACTGGCTTTAGCCCGACCGCCTTCGCCACCCGTTGATGGATGACGGCATGATTCGCCGCCGCAAATCGTCCAGCCAATTCCATTGCCAGCCAGTAATCATGGCCTTCTTGCCATTCCAGCGGCAACCATGCCAGATGACGCACACTCTTATCCAGATTCGGATGCAGTTTCAACGCCAGTTCAGAGTAATGGTTGGCAATCCGAAACCCCACCCCACGAGAACCGCTATGCGAGAGCAGCGCCAGATAGTCCCCTGCCTCCAGTCCCAATTCGGCATCCGCCTGTTCCAAGTGCAGCCCGCCCCAGTCCACAAAATGATTACCGGAGCCACTCGTCCCCAGTTGTTCCGAAGCCAACTCTTGAAGGGAACGCAGGAACTTATTCGCCGACCACGTCACATCCTCCAGCACAGGATGATCGGCACGCTGCGATCCGCCCCATGACTTACCTGCGCCAAAGCGGGTATTCTCGCGGAGCGCATTCTTGAACTGCGCCGCCTTCTGCCCCATCACAATCGGGGACACCGGAAACACCGACAACCGCACACGGCAGGCAATATCCACCCCCACCGCATACGGAATCACCGCATCAGCCACCGCCAACACGCCGCCAATCGGCAGCCCATAGCCCACATGCGCGTCGGGCATCAGCGCCCCCGCCACCGAGATCGGCAAGCGCATCGCCGCGTCCATCTGCTTGCGGGACTCCCCGTCAATTTGTTCAGCGCCCCACACCGGATATTCCAGCGGTGCAACACGCAATTCTTCGTCGTATGGATTCATCATGATACCCAATTTATTCATTTCAAAGAGATCATAAGAGGTCAGAAAGGATTATTCAAGATCGAATTAAGCCATTTGCCCGTTTTCTTTTGTGCAATGAAGTTCTCTGCTACAATGAGCAGAGTTCGTCATCCCCTCGCGGGGTCATGGAGCAGGAGTTACTCATGTCGTTCATCAGTCTCCTCAAGCAAGCCGATATTTTCTATGAGCTGACCAACACACAGTTGGAACTGGTCGCCTCGATTTGCAGCGAAAAAGCCTACGCCGAAGGTGATATGATCTTCGAGGAAAACACGCCCGGTAGTGAGTTGTTCGTCATCGCCAATGGTGAAGTCGAGATCATGGTGAATCCCGCGCTAGTGGGCAAAAAAGATGGGGGCAAACCCTTCGCCATCGCCACACTGCGCCGGGGGCAATCGTTCGGCGAAGTCTCGCTGGTGGACGAAGGGCTGCGCTCGGCGGGCGCACGCTGTTCCAAGCCGGATACTCGCCTCATCAGCATCCCCCGCGATAAGCTGATGCTCCTGTGCGACACCTACCCGCAGTTGGGCTACCGCCTGATGCGTAATCTGGCCGCCGATCTCGCCATGAAGATTCGCCACACCGACCTACAGGTGCGCGAACAACTCACATGGGCACCGCGTTCAGAATAAGCGCGACACCACCGCAGTGATTTGAATCACACAAGCCCGCTTCGGCGGGCTGTTTCTTGTGCTTCTGGCAGTCTGCCTGCCCTATCTCGAAATGAAAACCTGATGTCCCCTGCCAATATTGCCATTGTCATCCTCGCCAGCCTGATGATTGGCTTGAAACT
>CAIVEA010000066.1 GCA_903904765.1 uncultured Chloroflexota bacterium | reverse complement strand
GGCGTGGGCGGCAACTGTCCGAGAATGCTACCATCCGATAGGGTATCGCCGCCGTTATCGGTGGGCTGCACCACCAGTTGCGACACCACGAACAAAATCACCGCCACCGCTGCGCCCGCCACAAGGAACATCACCAATGTATTGAGCAGGTTGCTGCCCCGCGCTGAACGATCCAGCACAATCGGCACAGCCGGGAGCGAGGGGTTGGTGTCGGTGATGCGGCGCGGCGCTACCGGCGCGACTACCGGAACGGTTTGCGTGGTGCGTCTGCCCCCGCGTGCGCGACGGGGATTTTCGGCGGCGTGGCGGGCGGCATCGTAGTAGGCCACCACGCGATCTTGTTCGAGGCCGAGGAAACGGGCGTAATTGCGGATGAAACCGCGCACCTGCACGGTGGAGGCTTCGGGGATGGTGAAATCACCCGCCTCGAATGCTTCGAGGATGCGGCGACGAATCCGTAGCGCCGATTCGGCCTCTTCGAGGGTAAGTTCTTTCGCTTCGCGGGATTCGCGCAGGTAGCGACCCAGCGCCATTGCATCCATCAGTGGTCAACCCATCCGTGCAGTGCGTGCAAACGGATACAGTATATCCCAAACCGCGTGCAGCAGGAAAACAAACAACCCCGAAGGCAGCACCTTCGGGGTTGTGCGCTTGTTCATCCGGGTACTGCTATTCCGCAGCGGGAGCAGCTTCCGCTTCCGTCGGCGCTTCAGCGGCGATTTCAACCACTTCAGGAGCCGGGGTCTTGCCCGCCAGATATGAGGCGAGTTCTTCTTCGCGCACCACCACCACGCGCAGGGTAGGCGAGGTTTCGCTGCCCAGACGCACGGGGATAATGAACGTACCCACTTCACGGAGCGCCTGCTGGCTGATGCGGCGGCGGTTGATGTCCACACCGGTCTTGGCATGGAGCGCGTCGGCGATGTCGCCGGTCGTCACCGAACCAAACAACTTGCCGGTGTTGGCAGCGCGGCGGCCAAAGACCAACTCGGTACCGTCAATCTGACGGGCGAGATCGTTCAGGCGGCCATCCAGTTCGGCCTTACGCGCAGCGGCGTTCTGGCGCAACTGTTCAGCGCGCTTCAATTCGTCCGGCGTGGCTTTAGCGGCCAGCTTCTTGGGGATCAAATAGTTGCGGGCGTAGCCGTCTGCGACGGTCACCACTTCGCCGGCGACACCCTGCTTGTACACATCAGAGAGCAGTAAAACTTTCATCGGAACAATCCTTCATCACAACGGGATGCGCCCGCGCATGGGATACCTAACGAGCGTTCAAAGAGTACGGATTATAAAGCACGATAAATCCCTGTGCCAAGTGCGAATGTTGCGCGGGACAATTGTGAGCCGATGGATAAACGTCGTGACCAATAGGTGACGATCATCCTTGCGCCATATTTATCGCCCGCGCTATAAATCCGCGAGTCAGTTCAAAAAATACAGTATTGAGTTATCGAGTACCATAATTCGCACGAATCTCATAAATCCACACAGATTATAGACTTTTTTGTAGCTTCTAGCGATTAGTGCTACCATTTCCTGCGGTTCTCACCACATACGCAAGCGGCAACGTATAAGCGCCGCTGAAAGGGTTCACATTCATCATGGGTACAATCGGTTTGCCCCTCATTTTATCGGTGGTGTCGTCCGTCATCACCGGCATCTTCTCGTTCATCGTGCTGCGGCGCTGGTGGGAAAAACGCCGTCCGCATCATCTGGCGTGGGGGTTGGGGCTGCTGTTCTACTTCATCGGAACACTCTCGCAGGTCATTCTGTCGTTCGTATGGAGTCCGCTATTTTTCGGCCTGTGGTACTGGACGGGCGCGTTGATGGTGGCGGCGTGGCTGGGGCAAGGCACGCTCTACCTGCTCATCCGGCGTGGCAACATCGCCCGTAACGCGCAGATGGCGCTGTTGCTGGTCAGCATCATGACCCTGCCGTGGACGCTGTTCCTGACCAAGTTCAACGAAGCCGCGTGGAAGCAAGGTTCGGATATGACCCAGCTTTACCGCGACGAAGTGGATGCCGATGGGAATGTGGTACACGAAGGCATCATGCCCGGCAAGGCCAGCGGCACGGTGCGCTTCTTCTCGCCCATTATGAACACATGGGGTACAGTGCTGCTGGTGGGCGGCGCGATCTACTCGGCCTACATCTTCCGCCGCAAGAACATCATGCGGAATCGCGTAGTGGGCAACTGGTTGATCGCCCTCGGCGGCTTGCTGCCCGCGATGGGCGGTGCGCTCATTCGCTTGGGAGATCCATCCTTCAAATATATCGGTGAACTGCTGGGGGCGATCTTCATCTTCTGGGGGTTCTGGCTGGCGACCAACGCCCCGGATGATGAACCCTCCCTTGCGGGCAAACCTGTGGAGAAAGCGGCCTAGTTCATGAATCTCGGCAACGTCTATCTGTTTCTGGTCAGCGTGCATCACTGGGTCAGCCGGATCGGGATGGGCGCGGCGCTCATCATGTTCGCCATCGGCGTGTACATCGGCCTGCTGCGGCATGGCGATGTCACGCGCTGGTATCGCAAGCTGGTGTACGGCGTGGCAGGGTTGATGGCGCTGCAAGCGGTGATGGGGCTGGTGATGTACCTGATCGGTGGGCGACCTTTCGAGGAAATCCACCTGATCTACGGCTTTGGCGCGGCGCTGGCGCTGCCGTTCTTCATCTTCGTAGAAGTCACCGCCAAGAAGCGCCCCGCGATGGGCAGCTACCTGTGGGGTTTCGGTGTGCTGGCCGGCATTCTGCTGCGCGCCATGATGACCGGCGCGGCGGGATAGGTTTCGCTAGACGGCGACTGCGGGTAGGGATTACGGTACGAGGTATACAGGGGCGTGGCATTTGTGTCACGCCCTTTTTACTGATGAAACACTCCCCGCGCCACTACGCAAAACACCCGCATGAATAGACTCCACAAACCAGATGAAGAAACCAGAAACACTCAATGCTTTATTGTGTAATAAATAACTACATGGGCAAATCACATGATCTTCATTTTTATGTTACAAAATGGTTTCAAAATAGTTTTTTATCGGTTTATTTTAAGGTAAATCTTTATCTTCAACCTCGGAATTATGTACCCCCCCTCGTTACCTGATCTCTGTCATACTCGCTGAGTGTTCAAACCCTAAACAGAAAAAGGGGTGTAACACAATCATCCAAAACAACAGTGGGATACACCGCATCCGTATTTGTTGCCCACTTCGAAAAGCGGTGCCCTGTTCGACGACAGGTCTATTAAACCAGCAGTAGTTCATCCAATAAGTGAGGCAAATCTCATGTCCCGTCATGCCATTCTAAAATCAAGCCTGTTCATCCTTTTGTGCCTGCTGCTGACGTGGGGCGCTGCACCCGTCAGCGCCGCCACGTTCACCGTCACCAATACCAACGACTCCGGCGCGGGGACGCTGCGAGATGCAATCACATCTGCGGGGGCGGGCGACACGATTGCATTCAGCGTATCCGGTACGATCACCCTTGCATTTCAATTGACGATCAGCCAAGACCTGACCATTAATGGAACCGGCCAATCTATCATCATTGACGGCGACAATAACTACCGTGTCTTCTGCGTGACCAGCGGAACTGTGAATTTCATCGCTCTAACAATTAAAAACGGGAACACGGGCGAAACTTGCGGGGGTAATACCAATTTTGGCGGCGGCATCTACAATGCAGGCGGCACGGTGAACATCACCAACAGCACCCTGTCTAACAATCGAGCCACTTCCTTCGGTGGGGCAATCTACAATGTGGGCGGCACGGTGAGCATCACCAACAGCACCCTATCTGGGAATTCCACATCCGACGGGGGCGGCGGCATCTACAATGCAGGCGGCACGATGAACATCACCAACAGCACCCTGTCTAACAATCG
>CAIVEA010000065.1 GCA_903904765.1 uncultured Chloroflexota bacterium | reverse complement strand
TACGGTGTTGCCGGGGCGCACGGGCGAACTGTTCGACGCGATGACGGTGGATAGCCTGATGGATGCGATGCGCCGCTTTGATGCGGATGCGTATAATCCGGTGGTGCTGCGGCAACATGCGCTGCGGTTTGATACCCGCATGTTCACGCAGCAGATGGATTCGTATGTCAACGGGGCGTGGGTGGCCTTCCAAACGGGTGTACCGTTTGTGTGGCAAGCGCCCGCCTGATCTGAGGGGGTACATGTTTGCAGTCGCAGGGCGCAAGGATGCGCCCTTTTTTATTTCAAATGCTGGCTCGTTTGCGTATGAATTTTTCCGAAATATTTCTTTGCTATATCCACGACTTGCTATACAATGTTAAAACAACTTTACGCTTTTAATACTTCGTTAAACGGAGGGCTTGGGTGATGAAAACTACCCGAATCGCTTTGATTCTGGTATTCATTTATGTGGTCATTACCTATTTGATGATGTTCCCACTTGATCCTAAGACGGTGGACATCATCACGGCGGAAGACCATTATTTCGAGTGGGTGGGGGCGCTCAGTCTGTTCGCTGCTTCGGGATTGTTCTTGTATGCGTTCCTACGCACGCGGCGAAATGAGAAGGCGTTAGGCTTCAGCCCGTACCGGAAGTGGGCGTATCTGGCGTTCGCGGCGCTGTTCTTCTTTGGCGGCGGCGAGGAAATTAGCTGGGGGCAGCGCATTTTGGGGCTGCAAACGCCCGAAGCGATTGCCGAAGTGAACAACAAGGACGAGATTAACCTGCACAATCTGGAATTGTTTGGGTCTAAAAATTCGCTCCCGTTTAAGCTGTACCAGTTTTTCGCGTTCACCTATACCGCCGTCATCCCGTTGATTGCGCTGGCTTCGGCAAAGATGCGTAAGCTGTTCGAGCGTTTCATTCATGTTGTGCCGCTACTGTTCGGCGCGGCGGTACTCGCCAATTTCTTGCTGTCGCAGATTGTCAGCCGCTATACCTTCCTCGGTCAACCGGGGGAGATTCAAGAGAGCAACTACGAACTGACGTTCATGTGTATCGGCATTTACATAGTTTACAGTCTGGTTCAGTCGCTCAAGACGACGAAGGCCGAGGCTTAGGGTTGCTGGGGCGTTTTGCTGCTGCTATCCTGAAGGGCTTTGGCGTACAATAGATGTGATCTGGAAGGTTGTGTACGGCAACGCATTCGCGTTGCCGTTTGCTGTGGATCACATAAAGGGGAATATTGGCTATGGAATTGATGCTCGTGTGGCGGGTGCTGCGCCGCTGGTGGTGGTTAGTGTTGATTCCTACGGCTATCGCGGGGGTGTTTGCCGGACGCGAATTGCTTAGCAGTCGGGGCGCTGGCGGCGGATTTACGGCGACGTTACGCTACAGTGCGGCGCAGGTGCTGGAAGCCATCCCCGGACGGGATGGGGATTATCAGGATGTGTGGTTGGCCTCTGAATTGACGGTGAACGCGCTGACCGACTGGGTGCGAAGCAGCAGTTTCCGCAGCGAAATTCAGCAGGCGCTAGGGGATGGCACGGGCGTGGATGTGGCGCAGCTCAACGTGGCGGCGGATAACAAGCGCAGTGTGGGGCTGCTCACACTGACCTACCCCGATGCGGATGATCTGACGCAAATCGTGAACGGCGCGGTGACGGTGCTTCAACAGCGGGCGCAGGCATATTTCCCACAGTTGGGCGGTCAACCGGCGCAGGTGACGATTCTGGATACGCCAGTGGTGACCGCAGCGCCACCGCCTATCACCAACCGCCTCGCTCCGTTAATCCGGGTGGCGCTGGCACTGGCGGCGGGTGTGGCGCTGGCCTTCCTTGCAGAATATCTCGACCCGACGGTAAGGCGGCGCGATCAGGTGGAAGCGCTCGGTATTCCGGTGGTGGGGACGCTTCCTAAGCGGTAGTCGCCGCGTTTCAGGTGGTTTCGGAATAATCGTCGGGCTGCGCGTCCTCGTAGGATGAGTCCACATTGGCGCGCAGTTCGTGACTCTGGAAGTACCACGCCCCCGCAAGAGTCGCTCCGCCGAACAATCCCCCCAGCACAATCCCCACGATGACGGCCTGCACCGGCGAGTTGCCTTGCGCGAAGCCAACTAGCGTCATCACAATCATGGCGGCGACCACGCCAATCGAGGCAGTTTTCCCCGGCGGAAACCATTGTCGGCGGATGGCAAGATAAATTCCAGCCAGCAGCAGCGCAAACAGCGCGAATAAGACGAGAGCGAATCCTTGCATGGTGTCCTCCTGAGGACTATGGGGAAGGGAGCGTTCGCAGGATAGCGCGCACGGGCGAAGCGCACACCCCCGCTATTTTGAGGGGCAGCGCGATCAACTCATATTCGCCATCCGGCACGTCGCGCAGGTTGAGCAATTCTAGATTGACCAGATGATGACGGTGCAGCGCATGGTGGCAATCCAGCGTGTGGCTGTCGAAAGCGTCCACCGAGGGCGAATCCAGCCCGATCAGCACAAACCCCTGCGCGGCTAACCATTCGATCAGCGCAACGCTGAGGTAGGGGAAGGTGCTAGGCCACTGGTCATCGGCGCAATTGCTGACGATGCTGTGAATCAACAGGCGGCTGTGACCATTCAGATTGACGTGTGCGAAATCTTCCGGCAGCAACGCCCCATCAGTTTTGCTCACTGTAACCACGATGGCTTTGCCGATGTAGGGCGGCAAGGGCATGTCGGCGGCGAAAGCGCCATCCGGCTCGTAGTGGTAATAGGCATCGGCATGGCTGGCGGTGTGCGGGCTGAGCGTGATTGTGGTCAGGTTGACCGCATATCCTTCGTTCAGACGGAGATTGTGCTGAAATGAGAAATGGGTATCCCCCGGCCAGACGGCAGTTTGGGGACTGATGGTGCGGCTGATGTCGTACAGCACGATGAACCTCTTGAGTTGCTTGTTCGCCTGTTCGCGTACACAATTGGATGATACAACGATGCGGCAAATTTTGCCGGAGGGGGGTATCCATGAAGGAAGTGAAGATCGTCTCGTTCATCAATGACCGTGAGGGGCGCGAAGAAGCCGAACGCGAACTGACGCAACTGGTGAATGAGGGGTGGGTCATCCTCTCATCGGGCGGCGGCACGGGGGCGGAACTGGTGTGGGGTTTTGTGATTCTTCAGCGCGAAACCGCTGCCCGGAGTTGACCGTAGACTGCTAAAATAGTACAATTGTTCTAGCCAAGGTTGATGTTCACATGAATGCGCTTTTCGATTTGACGGGGAAAGTAGCCATTGTGACGGGCGCTTCACGCGGGATCGGGCAGGCGATTGCCGAACGATTGGCGGAAGCGGGCGCGAAGGTGGTGTTGAGCAGTCGCAAGCAGGATGGGCTGGACGCGGTGGCGGACGGCATCCGGGCGAAAGGTGGCGATGTGCTGGCGGTGGCGGCGCACAACGGCGATAAGGCCGCGCTGCAAGGGCTGGTCGCCCGCACCGTGGAGCATTACGGGCGCGTGGATATACTGGTGAACAACGC
>CAIVEA010000064.1 GCA_903904765.1 uncultured Chloroflexota bacterium | reverse complement strand
GCGTTGAGGGTGGGTTCAACCCCGGCGACCTGCGTCTGTCCGGCTTGCAGCGTGGGCTGCACCCCCGCCACCTGCGTCTGCGCCGCGCTGAGTTGGCCTTCGGCGGCGGCAATCGTGGGCTGTACGGCGGCGACCTGTGTTTCTGCTCCGGCAACGCGGGCGTTGGCGCTGTTGAGCGTAGGCTCGACCCCGGCGACCTGCGTCTGTCCGGCTTGCAGCGTGGGCTGCACGCCTGCGATCTGCGTCTGCGCCCCTTCGATCTGGGCTTGCGCGGCGGTAACGGTCGGTTGTACGCCCGCGACTTGTGTCTGGGCGCTGCTGATCTGGCTTTGCGCGTCTTGCAGGGTGGGCTGCACCCCCGCGATTTCGGTCTGTGCGCCGTCAATCTGACTTTGCGCGACTTCCAACGTAGGCTGTATGCCTGCGATTTGCGTTTGTCCGGCGGCTACCTGCACCTGCGTGCTGGATACCTGCGTGATGGAGATAATCACGGCTACCACTGCCAGTGCCCCGACGATTCCGAGCAAGGTGGCGGCGCGGCGCAGTTGCTGGGCGCGTTTGGCGAATTGTTCGGCGCGTCGGGCGGTTTCTTCTTCGCGGCGCTTGCGCTCTTCTTCGGCGGCGTTGCGTTGGCTGCGCTCCTCAATGCTGGCATCAATATAGGCACGTTCGCGGTCGGTGAGTGCGAGGTCAGTGGTGACAGTCCATTCTTCGTAGGAGGTCAGCCGTGCGCCACTGAGCAAGAAACTGGTGTCCTGACGGTTCTTTTCCCATTCGCCCGCTTCGCTGGCGAGTACCCGTTGCAAACGCACATCGGCGCGGCTGGTATCCAGCCACCCCCGCAGGCGCTGCCATTCGCGGATGAGGGCTTCGTGCGCCACTTCCAGCGTGGGTTCACGGGTTCCGGGTTCAAAATCGAAGGTGAGCAAGCGGTATTGCCCAAAATGATCTAACACGGTTTGCAGTGTGGCGTTGTCTTTCACCACATCCACGATTTCGGCGCGGCGGGCGCGGCGGCGTGTATCTTCCGTGCCTTCACCCAGCGTGACCAATCGCAGTAGCATCTGTCGGACGATGCGCTGCTGACCGTCTGCCAGCGATACGTACACTTCCTCGGCGCGGCGTGCCAGCGCCCCCAACACGCCGCCGCTGTCTCGATAGGCATTTAATGTCAGTCGGTTGCTTTCGCGTCGTTCAAATACTTCGGTCAGGGCATATTGCAGTAGCGGCAGCGCCCCGGGTTCTTCACGCACATCGGCGACGATGGCGGCCACCAACGCCGGTTCTACGATCAGACCGACTCGGTTTGCGGGGCCGGTGATGGCACTTTCAATCTCATCAGCTGATAGCGGCAGCACGAACTCGGTGCGCTGGCGCATCAGCTCGCCAAATTCAACATACTCCAGCGGACGGTCTGTGAAGTCCGCACGCAGCGTGATAATGAGGCGCAAGCGTGAGTCCGGTGCGGTGACAGCGTTCTTGAGCAGCGTGAGGAAGTGCAGACGTTCTTCTTCGCTCTCGACGCTGGTGAAGATTTCCTCGAATTGATCCACGATGAGCAGCAGTTCGCTGTCAGCATCCGCCAGCACACGGTCTACTGCCCAGAGTAGGCTGTTTTCGTCGGATTTCAGCATTTCATACAGGCGGGCGGGCGGACGCAGCGCCACCGACAGCAGCGCCGCTTCGAGTTGCCGCAGCGGGTGTGCGCCGGGAACCATATCCACGATGAACCAGCGGTCAGCTTGCGAGATGCTCCCGTTTCGCAGGGCAGGGACTACGCCCGCCCGTACCACGCTGGATTTGCCCGACCCGCTGGGGCCAACGACGGACAGGAAACGCTGATAACGGTGAGTGTCGGTTAGCCGTTCCAGAATTTGCTGGACAAGCGTATCCCGACCGAAGAAGTCGGCAGCATCGGCTTCGCGGAAGGCGCGTAACCCTTTGTAGGGGTTGGTGATGCTGCTGAAATCAGGAATCGGAGTTAGATCAACGGCGGTGGTCTGGGTGAGTGCCTCGCGCAGGTCAGCGGCGATCTCACGTGGGTCGGTATAGCGTTCAGTTGGATTTTTGCGCGTGGCCTTCTGCAAGATGCGGTCTACCGCATAGGGCAAATCCGGTAGCACTTCGCTGATGTCCGGCAGCGGGTCTTCGAGGTGCTTCATCACGATTTGGGAAGGTGTGAGTTCCCCGAAGGGATATTGCCCGGTGAGCATTTCGTAGATCATCAGGCCGAGGCTATAGATGTCGGCAGTGACGGAGGCCGGTTCAGCGCGGAGTTGTTCGGGGGCGATATAGCGCAACGAACCCGACACGTTCTGGTCGCTCATGTCCTTGCCGACCAGTTTGGCGATTCCGAAGTCGGTCAGGTAGGCATTCTGTTCGTCATCCAGCAGGATGTTATCGGGCTTCAGGTCGCGGTGAACGACTCCGTTACGGTGGGCAGTGGCTAACGCGCTGCTGATCTGCTCGGTGATGCGTAGCACATCAGTGGGGGAGAGCGCCCCCTGTTGCAAGCGTTTGGTCAGGCTACCCGCCCGCAGGTACCGCATGACCAGAAACGCACCATCCGGGTCGCGCCAGTAGTCGTACAGCGGGATGATGTAGGGATGTTCGAGGTGTGCGACGATCTGCGCTTCGGACTCAAATCCCCGAATGAATTCGGGGAGGTTGGCGTGTTCGGGCAAAATGATTTTGATGGCGACTTCACGCTCTATGACGGGCTGGAAAGCACGGTAGACTGCGCCGAACCCTCCCGCACCGATTTTTTCGCGGACTTCATAGCCCTTTACAATGGAGCCAATCAAATCTGACATGATCTGTAACCGTTGATCTGTAGGTGAAGATTACAATGAGTATATTGTGCCGCGTTTTGCCTGTCGGCGCAAAATGCATAGGTAGTGTTCGGTTGCAGGCGGTTCGCGTTCCGTTGTATACTCCCATGTAATCGGCGTTCGCTCATTCGTCAGGAACGTCAGTTTGTTATGACTCCTTTTGGGTCGCAGGAAGAATTACTGCGGGGAGGGGGTTGTGACCAATGGCAGAAGTGGGTAATGGGCGTGAATTCCATGTCGAGCAAAATACGGGTTATGATAGTTGAAGATCATCCGCTTTTTCGGGATGGGTTGCAGAAAGCACTCAGCCTTGAAGATGATATTGAGGTGGTCGGCATGAGCGAGGATGGCGAGAGCGCAGTCAGTACCGCCCGTCATCTTCAGCCGGATGTCATCTTGATGGATGTGAATTTGCCCCGCATGAATGGCTTGCAGGCTGCCCGCCATCTCAAGACCGAGCGCAACACCGCTGCGATTGTCATTCTCACCGCCTATCACGATGCCGAACAAGTGCTACACGCCATGCGAACCGGGGCTTCGGCCTACTGCTCCAAAGACATCACGCCGGATGATCTGGTGGAAGTGATTCGCGATGTCGCCAGAGGGCATTACATTGTGGGCGGCGAACGGTTGGATGCCCGTCAGGTGGAAAGCTGGATTCAGGCCAGTGTCGAAGCGATGAGTGGGCCGTATATCGTGGATGCCGAGGAGCATTTTATTCCTCTCAGCCCGCGTGAAATGGAAATTCTGCAATTTGTGACGGATGGCCTGAGCAACAAAGAGATCGCCGCCAAGTTGCAGATTAGTCAGCAGACGGTCAAGAACCACATGACCTCGATCCTCAAAAAGCTGAATGTGGAAGACCGGACACAGGCGGCGGTGAATGCCATCCGGCGCGGTTGGGTGCAGATGAAGAAATCATCGAATAGTAATATCCCATAAGTGTGTGAGAGACTATGGCCGACACAAAAAACGAACTGATCGAGATGATTACTACCGAGATGAAGCGGGTGAAAGATCGCCTAAGCGAATTCAAGGGACAGATTGATCAAACCCAGTTGATGGTGGATCGAGAAACGACCCGTAATGCTGATATTGCCAGTGAACTACGCACGATTCAGGACAATATCGAAACCGTCCCCCGACAGGACATTCGCCAGAAGTATGATGAGGCGATTGATGCCCGTTTCCGCCTTTCGACTATGCGCGGGCAGCTAGAAAAGTTTCAAGCACAGCGCGATAATCTGGAAACGGAGCAGAAGGTTCTGTCTGAAGTGCTTCGCGGTTTGCAGGGAACCAGCGGACTCGAAGCGCCTGCCGAAACCCCAGCCGCGTCTGCTGGCCCGCAAAAGGCTTCGATTAACATCGTGCGCGTGGTGCAGGCGCAGGAAGAAGAGAAGCAGAAACTGGCGCGACTGATGCACGATGGCCCGGCGCAGTCCCTGACCAACTTCATCCTGCAAACCGAAATTTGCCAGCGGTTGTTTGACCGCGACCCCGCCCGTGCTGCCGAAGAACTCAAGAACTTGAAAGACACCGCCAGTGTGACCTTCCAGAAGGTGCGCGATTTCATTTTTGACTTGCGTCCGATGATGCTGGACGATTTGGGCGTAGTGCCGACTGTACGACGCTACATCGACTCGTTCAAAGATAAGAACGATATCGAGGTGAAACTGGAATTGTTGGGTGAAGAACGTCGCCTCGAAACCCATCGCGAAGTGATGCTGTTCCGGGGTATTCAAGAACTGATGACCAATGCGCGGGATTACGCCAGCGCAAATGAGTTGATGGTGCGCCTCGATATGGCGAGTGATCGGATTAAGGTGGATGTGGAAGATAACGGGCGCGGTTTCGATGCCGAAGTGATCTTCAATTCCAGCGATGAGACTCATGTCGAACCTCGTTCGCAGGGGCTGATTACGCTCAAAGAGAAGTTTGAACTGGTCGGTGGGTCGGTATCGGTGTCCAGCGGTGAGAAAGATGGCACACGGGTTCATCTCGAACTGCCATCCAGCGATGATGCATTCTAAGTCGAATGTTGGGTAAACGGTATTCAAACTTCACGCTATTTGACAGTCCTAGCGATTGGACTACACTAGAAACACATTACATTTCGCGGAACCTCTCTTTGCTCGTCAGCGAAGGGCGCTGCGGGTGAAGCACTTAAATGCCTGATGGAGGGACGTATGCGCGGTCGCGTGCTCATTCTGGTCGGTCTGATTATTCTTCTAGGCGTACTAGCGTTTGTATTTTTGAGTGGGGG
>CAIVEA010000063.1 GCA_903904765.1 uncultured Chloroflexota bacterium | reverse complement strand
TCGCTTTCTGGCGAAAGGAGGCCAGCGATGAACAACTACGACTGGCTGTTTATTCAACCGGAAGATGTGTGGATGTTCCGCGACTCCAAACCATTCGCGGCACAGCAGAGTTTCGTGGCACACAGCATGTTCCCGCCCACGCCCCAGACTATGCAGGGCATTATTCGTTCGCATGTGCTGGAACAGGCGCAGGTGGATTGGGCGGCCTATGCGCGGGGCGAGGTGGATAAGGCGCTCAAGCAGAAGATCGGCGTGCCTGCTCATAACAACCAACCTGCTTCTTTTGGCGAACTGAAGCTCAGCGGGCCATTTGTAGCGCGTGAGAATAAAGGCAAGGTTGAACGGCTGGTGCGTGCCCCGTTGGACTTGGTGACATCTAAAGAGGGTGGGAATATGGCGCTGCTTATGCCGCCTCATAGCGGGCACGCATTCCTCACTGAACCGCCATTCGAGGGGTGGAAGCCGTTGGTCGCTCCAGACAATATGCCTTCGCTCAAAGAAGCCGATGGCTGGTTGGATGAGGCGGGGTTAGTAGCTTATCTCGATGACAAACTCCCCAAAACCATCTTGAAGGATGACAGCGTGTACCACTACGAACCTCGCGTCGGGTTGGCGCTGGAAAAGGGCAAGCGGGTGGCGCGGGATCGGCATCTGTACCACGCCCATTTTGTGCGTCCGCAGGCAGGTGTCGGGCTGCTAGTGGGCGTGAACAGCGGTGTTCTCAAGGATGCGAAGGGCGTGATCGGCATTGGCGGCGAGTCGCGCTTCGGCAGCTATCAGGTCGTGAAGGATTTCAACCTCCCTCAAGCCAAACTGAAAGACAACAGCCGCTTGAAAGTTGTGCTGCTCACCCCGGCCTATTTCAAGAACGGTTGGGGGCCAGAGAACAACGATTGGTCGCGGTGGGTCGGGGCAGCGGGCAAACTGGTTTCGATGGCGATTGGTAAGCCACAACCTATCAGCGGTTGGGATGTTGCCAAACGAGAACCTAAACCGCTGTACCACTTTGTTCCGGCAGGCAGCGTGTATCTGTTTGAAAACGCAACATGGCAGGGCAAGGCATTTACTGAAACGCCGGATGGCGAACTCGATTACAGCGCGATGGGCTTTGGTGGCTATGCGCTGGGCCAATGGAATAAGGTCTAAGGAAAAGGAAGAATGACGATGCAAACCCATCTGCTCTTTATGTATACCGAATCCTCACTTCATGCCGGCACCGGCAGCACCGTCTCGGTGGTGGATCTGCCGATCCAGCGCGAACGCACCACGCAGTACCCGATTGTGCAGGGCAGCGGTGTGAAAGGCGCGCTCCGTAGCAGTGTGCCCGATGGCACAGCCCAAAATGAAGTGGACGCTGTTTTTGGGCCGGACACGAAAAATGCTTCTGAGTTTGCTGGTGCAGTATCAGTAGGGGATGCCCATGTGGTGTTGTTCCCGGTGCGCTCGTTGAACGGTGTGTTCGCTTATGCCACTTGCCCGCAGGTGCTGGCACGGTTGCAGCGTGATGGCGCAGGGATCATGGTTCCTACAGAAGATGATCTCAAGAAGGGTGCGCTTATCACAACCAGCAGCGCAATTGCCGTTAAAGACTCGGTTGTCCTCGAAGAATTCTCCTTCAACGTACTTGCAAATAATGGAGTTGATGCGATTGCAGGCTGGCTAGCTGCAAATGCGCTTCCCGCTGGCGTTGAGTACCAGTTCTGGCGTGACAAACTGCTCAAGAGCCTTATCATTCTGCCGGACAATGACTTCCGTGATTTTGTGGTGAGCAGTACTGAAATCACCACCCATGTGCGCTTGCAACCGGATACCAAGACAGTTGCTAATGGTGCGTTGTGGACGCAGGAAGCTCTGCCCGCCGATACGCTGCTGGTTAGCCGAGTGGTCGCCCGCACTACGCGCTCAGAAAAATCGAAGATGAGTGCTGATGCAGTCGCAAAGTGGCTATATGAAGTTTTCAAATCTCGCCTGCAAATGGGCGGGGATGAAACCACCGGTCAGGGCATGGTCGCCGTTCGCTGGCAGAAAGTGCAGGAACAGAAATGAGCCACCAACAGACTCTGCAACAACGCCGTGCCGCCGCTGCTTGGGCAGATATTCAAGCCGTTGCCAACACCCATCATAAAGGCGAGTACGGTTCATTGGTGCGTGGGTTGCCTGCGATGATTCAGAAGGATGGCCTCGGTCACACTCTGGCTTTCTTGAAAGCCAAAAAAGGAAACCATCATCTCGATCTTGATGGTCATGTTTCTAAATGGGTCATGACCGAATTCAAGACGGGACAGCGCGACCTACTGGAATGGTTGCTCAAGGCCAGCAGTGCGGATTACCGCCGCGCTACCACAGAAGCGATGGCCTACCTGATGTGGTTGAAGCGATTTGCTGAAGCTCAAGACTGGAAATAGCCTATGTCTACTTATCTGATTCCATCTGATACAGTCAGGTATCTGGGCAACAACCAAGAGCGGGTGAGGGACTGCAAAAACCTCGCCTTGCTGATGGCGCGGTATATCCCGAATGAAGCGATTGTACGCGAAAAAGTGCCGAAAGACACACCGGGCGCACGCCGCGATGAAGTGTGGAGCAGTTTTTGGCTGAAGGAAACCTGCAAACGCTTCACCGCTGAGCCGAACAGCGAAATTCGCAAACTGGTGGATGCGGGTTACGCCCGCTGG
>CAIVEA010000062.1 GCA_903904765.1 uncultured Chloroflexota bacterium | reverse complement strand
GCGCGGGCGGTGTCGGTCATCGTCCAGCGTTTGATTTCGCTGCCATCTTCCAGATTGAGCAGCACTAGATCGTCGTTATCCCCGACGGCCAACGCCTGCGTCCCGTCCGGGCTGATTGCTACCCGTGCGATGCGGTTAGTGGTGAAGTTCGACCACTGGCGGCGCGTGCCGGGGGTATAGGCGGCCTGCGCCAGAATGCTGCCCGCCAGCGGAGGTGCTTGCTGAAAACGGTTAGATTCTAGCGCCAATGCCAGCGCCAGATCGGTGTTGTTATCCAGATACAACAGGCGCTGCGCGTTGGCGGCCAGCGCCAGACTGCGGGCGCGTTCTTCGTTCAGCAGGGCTTCTTCGCGGGCGGCGCGGGCTTCTTCCGCGTTGCGGTTGGCGATGATGCTCTGGAAGAAAGCGATGATGCCGAGGCCGATGATGAGGGTGGTCACAGCGGTAATGACCAGATTCAGCCGCCGCCGCTGGATGGCCGCTTTGCGTGACGACAGGATGTATTCGCGCTGAAGCGGGGTGGCGTTGGGCTGCGTAATCTGGCTCTGGTGCAACCATGCTTCGGCAGCCCGCAGTTCTTTGCCATGTAGCAGCAGGCTGTCTTCGTGATTCTTGCTTTCCCACTCCACAGCGCGGACGGTGTAGCGGGTGTGGGCACGCACGAAGTCCAGATCAGTGTCAATCGCACTCAGAATGGCTTTGAAGGCCGTTTCGTAGTTGTCCACCTCGCGGCATTTCACCCAGTTGTGCGCCGAGAGCGAGGGGTGCATCTGCTTCATGTCATCGGGTTCGGTGACTTCATGCCGCAGAATCGGGATCAGGCGCTTGTTGTTGGCAAGAGCATGTTCCAGTTCGAGGCGGCACGGGCTGGAACGCACGGACGCAGGTGAGATGATGAACACCAGCGCGTTTGCACCTTCGATGCCCGCATAGGCTTCCTGCAACCAGTCCGCTGTGAGGGGGATGTCTTCCCAGTCCACCCATGCATTGCGGTCATGCTTGAGCAAGTCGTCGTAAATCCGCCGGACAAAATCGCTGTCCTCGCGGGCATAGGACATGAACACATCAGTCATCACAGGTTCCGTTTCACCGGCATAACAACGCTGAAACAGTTATACACTGAAAACTAACGCTATACCAATTTCACAATCTTGCGATACGGCTTAAACAACTTCAGCGCGTGAGCGTAACCCGCGCCGCCACAATGTCGCCGCGTGCCTCTGCGCCCGCTGTGACATACAGCAGCAGCGTGTCATCGGGCAGTTGCACCCATGTCGGGTCGAACAGGCCGCGTGCGGTCGTGAGTCCGGTGGCGTTCACATCTTCCGGCTTGAGTACCGCGTCCGGGATGGGGGTGAAGGTCAGGCCGTTGTCGCTCGTCCAGAAGTAAATACTGCCTGCCCGCATGGTGGCCGCGATGTATGAACCGTCATTTAAACGGAAGGGCGCTGGGTCTACGTTCAGTTGTTCAGCACGGGGGCCGGGTTTGGGGGTCTGGTCGCCAAAAACGGCTTCCTTCTCGAATGTCCATGTCAGCCCCTCGTCGGTGGAAATAGCGCTGTGGGTGATTTCGACGGGTTCACCCATCGCCACATAGAACATGCGCCACCCGCCCTCCGGCGTGATGATGATGTCCGGCACTTCCACGCGCTTGCTGCCACCTTCTTTGCCCGTGTACAGCGGTTCGCCGCCGTTGAGCAAAGTCAGCGTCCCATCGGCAGCGCGATCAACACCGTATAGCGCACGGGCGGCATTACCGGGCGGGGGCAACCCTTTTACAAAGTAGCGCCATGTGCCGTCGGCAGTCTGCCGCACAAGCACGTCCGTCGGGAACAAGCCTTTGTCGCGGAACAACTCCAGCATGGCGGTGAAACGTTCGCCTAGACCGGAGAAGGTCAGGCCATCGGCGGAGGTGGCCTGCACTAACCCTTGCTCGCTGGCGTACACCAAGACGACTTGTGCCGCGCCGTCGGCATCCGCCAGCAAGGCGGCGTTCGGGACGCTGCCCTCGATTTTGAAGTCCGGCACGATGTCAATCTGTAGCGTCGCGCCGCTATCCTGCGCGAACGTGGGAGAGGCCAGCACGCCAAAGACGACCAGCAGCAGGAAACGCATCCAGCGCAACATAAGCTTTTTCCTTTATGTGCTTAATAAACTCAGCCCATTATAAGCTGCGAGTGATTTTTGCACAGTCGGGGAGCGTGTGCCTGTTCCTCACCGCGCCACGCCCTATTTCGGGCAGCGGCGGCGCGGTGTGGGCGAGTCGGTCACGGTGGGCGGGGGTAGTTTGGCATTCGCGGCGGGCAGCGGCCCCACGAAGATATAGGGCGTACCGCCAATGGCGGTGATGTCAATGGATTGCAGGAACGGGAAACTATCGCAGCTGGCGGGGGGCAGTTCCAGCGCCAGCATCCCATCTTTATCCGGGAAGGCCAGTCGGTTTGTGTCCATTTGATAGAGCGCCCCCGCGCCTTTGCCCATCGGCAGGTGCAGCGTGAGGCTGTCCAGCGTGGTGTTCCACAGCACGTAGATGCGTTCGCCGCTTTCTGGTCTGTCGAAGCTAATCACCACCGCCCGGTTATCCAGCGGCTGCACCAGCGGGTTACGCAACGACCCGCTGCCGAAGATGCGCGTGGCGAGGCGATAGGCCGTTGCCGCAGGCCGCGCCGTGTCCGGTTCGGGATGCTGGCGGAAGCAAGCCGCGTCGGACGGGTTGCTGTACAGGCCGAAGGCATCCCCGAAACAGATGCCGCCCTTGCACAGCGGGTCATCCGGCGCGAAGTCCGTGCCGCCCGGTTGGTTGCCGCAGTCGTCGTACAGTTGATGATAGAACACCACTGAAGCACCCTCTGCCAGTGCGTAGGCCGTACTTTGAATGAAGAAGTCGGCCTGCTGCTGGGCGGTGGCACGCATCTGGCGTTCTTGCGGGGTTTTGAACCACGTCGGGCCGGGGTACTCGTCCCAGAGTGGCACGCCGCTTTCGTTCACCCAGATCGGGCGGGTAAGGTTGTAGGCTTTTAGCGTCTGGTCAACCCAGTTCACCAGCCAACCGGTGCGCCAAGGATAGCTGTAACTGTGCAGCGCCACCGCGTCCATGTACCAGTTGTATTGCGCGTGCTGCGGGTCGTCCTCGAAGATTGCCAGCACCCACGCCAGCCAGTTGTTATCGGTGTTGAACAGCAGCCCACCGAACATCACCTGCGCCTCCGGGTCTACCCATTTCGCCACGATATAGGCGGTTTTGAGCAGACGGGCGTAATCGCCGATCGAGGCCTTCCAGAACAGCGAAAAATCCGGCTCGTTCCAGATTTCCCACAGGCGAATGCCCGCGCCCTCTGGCTGATGGGATTCCAGCGCCCAGTCCCCGCCGGGGCGGTAGCGGGTGACAGCCTGCCGCACAAACTCCGCCCATGCGTTATCCGCGTTGATGGTTTTGCCCTCGCGGGGGGTGTCTGTGCCGTCGCTGAAGATCGGCTCCTGCAAACCAGCGGGGCGTTCCCCGTCGCGGTGAAACTCCGGCATCCCCAGCAGAATCGCATCAATGCCCAAGCCCTGTGCCAGATCGTCCGCAATCAGGCGGTCATAATCCGACCAGTCCCATTCGCCCTGCGCGGTTTCCACGCGATTCCAGTACAGCGGCCAGCGATTCCAGCCTGCGCCTAATTCGAGCGCCTTCTGGTAGCGTTCAGCCGGCGTGTCTGTTTCCGGCCCGCTGATATGGTTGATGCCGAAGCGGGTAGACCGCTGGTAAAGAGGTGTGGCGGGGGCGGTGTTATCGGCGTGCAGGCCGCCTGCGACCAGCAGCAGGACAGCCAACATGAGACACGAAACGAACAGAGCGCGAGTGGTAAATCGAATGTTCATGATTTTGTTGTCGGAAAACCGCGCCCTATCCGGCTTAGGGTTTAGGGGTGGCGGTAGGCTGCGGCGTACTCAGCCGCACAGTTTCGAGCATTCTATCCAGCGTGGGCAGGAACGTGTTAATTTCATCGGGCAGCACATAAGCGAACACCAGTAGCACGCTATCCCCAGCGGACGGCTTGAGTACGGTCAGTACCAGCACATTTCCGGCTTCCGACGCTTGCACGCGGGCTGCGGGCGTGCCGTTGATGTCGTAAACGGTGACTTCGCTCACATCTGTCAAGGTGCTGTCGCCCGTACTCGTGGCGGCGATCACTTGCGTCATCACATCGCTGATGGGGGTGTTTGCCGTCACTTTGTCGAGGTTTGTCAGCGGCAGCCGCACGATGTCTATCTCGAACATGCCTACGCTCAACGCTGAGCCGGTGCGCTGGAATACCGATTCGCTGCTGCCGACCAGCACAATCCCGTTATCCAGTTCGCCGGACACCCATGTTTCCGGCATATTGAAGCGCAACGCATCGTCACGGGAGATGAACTCGCCCGTCAGCGGCAAATCGGCGCTATTGACGGTGGTTGGCGCGGGCGTGGGCGACGGTAGTAATAAGGTGGCGGTGGGTTGGTGGGTGGGCGGGGCGGTGGTGGGCAGCGGCGGCGGGCTGGTGGGCGCACCACTCAGGATGGCCTGTGCCGTCGCCACATCCGAACGCTGGTTGGCGATTTCCGTTCCGGCAGCCCATGCCTGTTGCAGCGCGGCGCTGCGGTCTTCCTGCGCCGATTCGAGGGCAAATTGCGCCAGATCGAGCGCGGCGGTGGCGGTTGCCAGATCAGACTCGGCGGCGGCCTGCGCGGTGGCGGCGTTGATGGCGATGGCGACCAGCGTTCCCCGGTCTGCGGCCTGCGCGGTAGCTTCTGCTGCTTGCTGTTCGGCGCTGGCTGCGGCGGCAGTGGCGACCGCATTTGCTCCAGTGGTGGCACTGGCTTGCAGCGCGGCGGCACGGGTGGATGCGGATTGGGCTTCGGCCTGCGCGGTTTCCAGCGCGGCTTGCGCTTGCGCGGCGGCGGCGGCCTGTGTGCTGGCTTCGGCCTGTGCTGTAGATTGCCCCGCCAATGCTTCGGCCTGTGCAGTCGCCGCCGAGTCGCTCAAGGCGACGGCGGTGGCACGCCCGTCCTGCGCTTCGGCTTGCGCGGCGGCAGCAGATTGCGCTTCCTCGACAGCCGCTTGCTGACGCGAGAAGGCCAGCACTGCGACTACGATGGCGATCACAAACCCGATCACGGCGATCCGCTGAACCATACGCGACTTCTCCTGAAGCTCTTGGGCAGGATGCTTTCACGCGGCATAATCCGCTAATCATGGCATAGAACAGCGCGGGTGGCAAAGGATATGGCCTGACTTCTCATAGCATCCTTAGAAGCGAGAGTCCGTTATGCGCTTTTGATGTATCATGAAATCCACAGCGTTATGGGAATGTACACACATGAGGAGACGGTCTTATGAGCAGTAGCCCCTTTCTGGCGTATGTTCGCGGCCTGCCTGAAACGCCGTCCGTGATCGAAATCAACATCCGTTCTGGCCCGAATGCCAGTTACAGCCTGCTTTTCAAAGCGCCCGTTGGTACGGCGAACCTGCCCGTGATGGATGTGAAAGCCGACGATAAAGGCGCGAATTTTCAGGGCAAGGTCTATAACTGGATGCTGCTTCAGTTCCCGAACGGGCAAAGCGGCTGGGCGCGGGATGATTTGCTGGAAGTGGGCGGCGATGGGATGCGCTTCGGTTACGGTGTGGTCTATGTGCGGACGTTTGCGTTTGCGCTGGTGCGGCAGCTTATTGCGACGACGCAACCGCCCCCACCTGCACCCGTTGCGCCTGCCCCCATCGTTGCGCCGCAATCCGCTGCACCTGTTCCCGCTGCGCCGCCCGCGCCAATCGTTGCTCCGGTGGGCGTGGTCACGCAGCCGCCCGCGCCTTCGGCACCACCTGCATCACCATTCACGGTGCTGCCGTCTGCTCCGGTTGCGCCTGCCGCACCTGTTGCTGCTGTAGGGGTGGTTACGCAGCCACCCGCGCCTGCCGTTCCAGTTGCGCCTGCCGCACCCGCTGTGCCTGCCGTTCCGGTTGCGCCCGCTGCACCTGCTGCGCCCACCCCCGGCGTTCCGCAGGGCGCGCCGACGGCTATCATCAAGACGCAGGGCGCAGCCAACACCCGCGTCGGCCCCGGCAGCAGCTTCAACCGCACCGGAATCACGCTGCCCCGGCACGGGCGCTATCCGCTGCTGGAAGTGCAACGTGAGGCCGCCGGACAGCAATATCGCTGGTTCAAGCTGAACCAGAACGGCCAATTCTTGTGGATACGCGAGGATTTGGTGACGTATGAGGGCGATACAACCGCGTTGGGACTGCCCGCCGATCTGTATCCCTCGCCGATGAAAGAGAATTACTGGTGGGTGCGCGGCTGGAATATCGCCCCCAATAAGGATGCTACGCTGCCCGACCACGACGGTTGGGATCAGGGCGCGGCGACGGGCGAACCGATGTATTGCGGCCCGAAAGGTGGGCTGGTGGTCAAATCGTTCCAGTGTGTGAAATGCACAGCTGACCGCCCTAGCACGCTGATGAACGGCTACAGCCTCGGCGATCCCGCCATATACACCGATCCGGGCTGGGGCAACGGCTACGGAAACTACATCATCGTGCGCTACACCAACGATTTGCTGCCAGTCTCTACCCGCGACGTGCTGGCGGCACGGGGCTTTGCAGGCGGTCACATCTTTGTGATGTATGCCCATCTGAACACGCGCTTGGTCGAGACAGGCACGCAACTTGCACCCGGACAGCAGATTTCGACCTGTGGCAACACGGGTAATTCGGAAGCCACTCACCTGCATCTGGAGATTCGCGCCTCACGCAGCGCGGATTTCACCGGATGGGCGACCATCCGTAGCGGCGTAATGGACCCGGTGGCGCTGTTCCGGCGCTAAACCCTGAGGAGGATTTATGTCTGCAATGCCTTTCCAAGCGATTGTCCGGGGTATCCGCGAGAACCCCGCCATCACCGAAGTGAACGTGCGCTTAGCGCCTACTGCCACGCAGCAGTTGCTGTTCAAATGTCCGGTCAGCCCGACGGCGCTAACCGTGCTGGATGCACAGCCGGACGAAAAAGCGGTGCAGTTGGCTGGCCGCGTGTATCAGTGGCTCAAACTCAGCTTTCCCGATGGGCAAACAGGCTGGGTGCGCGATGACTTGCTGGATGTGGTAGGGGATGGCACACGCTTTGGCTATGGCGTGGTGGCGCAACCCACGCCCGCCGGGTCGCTCACCCGCACGATGAACGTGGGCGTGATTCAACCGGGGCAGGAAGTGCTGGTGCAGTCTCCGTTCACCACCTTTCCGCCGCCCGCCATGCCTGCCGTCCCCAGCGCCCCCACACCCGCTGCGCCCATGCCACCGCCTGTTTCTCCGGTGACGGTGCTGCCCCCCGCGCCCGCTGTGCCTGTTGCGCCTGTGCCGCCAGCGCCAGCCGCCGCGCCCACGCCGGGAATCGTCACGGGCGATCTGAACCGTGTCCGACGGGCGGCCTTCAATATGACCAGCGCGTGGGAAGGTGGCGGTTATGCCACCTACCAGACCTACGATTCGGGCATCATCAGCTACGGGCGCTTCCAGTTCACGCTGGCGGCGGGCAGCTTCGTCACGGTCATCAACCGCTATCTGGAGCGCGCCGCCAACCCGACGGTGGACGGCCTGCGGGCGTATATGCCGCGCATCAATGCCAAAGACCAATCGCTGCGGCAGGATGCGTCGCTCAAGCTATTGTGCCAGCAGGCGGCGCAAGACCCGATCATGCAGGCGGTTCAGGATGAAGTGGCGACCGAAGGCTACTGGCAGACGGTGATTGATTTGAGCATCGCCCCGCGCAACATTCAGTCACCGCTGGGCTATGCGCTGCTATTCGATATGTCCATCCAGCACGGACGCTTCAACCATATCATCCCCTCCGCCGAAACCGCGCTCAACCTGCCGCCGAAATCGCGGTTGGGCGAAAACGGCGCAAGCGAGCAGACCTTCATTCATAAGGTTGCGGAACTGCGCCTCGATAACCTGAACGCGCTGGCGAAGAAGCTCAATTTGCCGGGGATGTCACGGCGTGGTGAGTTCTGGGTGAATCTGGTGGCGATGGGCGATTGGAGCTTGCAGGGGGATGCCAACGGGACGCTGAACGTGAATGGCAAAACTGTGCAGGTGCGTAACCCGTAAGCGGAGGGGATACTATGCAGAATGAACCGGTTACACGCGAACGGATGCTGGAAAAAATCGAAACGAGTTGGACGACACTCCAAAGTCTATTAAGCCGCTTGAACGAACATCAGATGACTGTGCCGACGGATGCGGCCGGGTGGACGGTGAAAGACCATCTCGCGCATCTCATCGCGTGGGAAGCCAGCCTGTTGGCGCTGCTGGAGGGGCAGTCCCGACCGGAAGCGATGGGGATGGATGCCGAGGTCTTTGCGAGCCACGATCATGATCGTATGAATGCCCAGATTCAGGAACGCAACCGCGATCTGTCTCTGGCGGCGGGGGTGGAACGGCTGAACAGCGGTCATGCGCGGGTGGTGGCACGAGTCGCGCAGATGACGGACGCGGATTTACAGCGCCCGTATTCCGACTTCGACCCCACGCCGCCGTATGAGCCGCGCCCGATCTTCGCGTGGATCGTGGGTGACACTTTCGGTCACTACGAAGAACACATCCCTTGGATAGCGACCATCGCGCTGCCGTAAGTGGGGCTGCGGGGGAGTCCCCCGTCCCCTTTACAAGGGTAGGTTTTTTGCGGGACAACCCTCATCCCTAATTGGTCGGGGGAACGCCTGCGGCGCGCAAGCGTATATTCCCCCGACCAATTACCTTCTCCCTCATGGCGAAGGGAGTTAGACCAACAGATGCGTCTTTCACCCTCTCCAAAGCGGTACTCCGCGTGTTGGAGAGGGTGATGAGCCGGGGGAATTTACACTTGTGCGCCGTAGGCGTTCCCTCGGCTCATCAGGGGGTGAGGTTATTAGGGCTAGCGGGGCGGACTCTGCCCTACCACGTAGCCCAGTTTTTGGCTTCGGTTTCCTCTTCCTCGTCGCGGCGCGGGAATTTGCGCTTGTGCATCATGCCGGGGATGTTGAAAGCGTGATGATCGCTTTCCTCCCATGTGATGTTGCGACCCACCACCCGCCGCTGCGGAGAAGCGACCAGAATCACATCGGACTCGATCATTCGTCCGGGGAAGATGACCATGCCCGCCCCG
This sequence comes from uncultured Chloroflexota bacterium, assembly GCA_903904765.1. The sequence continues at coordinate 14,901 of CAIVEA010000062.1, read as the reverse complement.
ATGCGGCAGTTGTGACCGATGGCGCTGCCCAGCACCACCTGTCCGGCGCTGGCGATGTCCCCGTTGATATTGGCGGCTTTGATCGGGCGCGGCACTTCATTGCCGTGTCCATCGCCTTCGCCCACGAGGTTGAAATCGGTGAAGGTGCTGCCTGCGCCCACAAAACTATTGCGCCCGATGACGCACATTTGCAAGCAGGTGTTCTGCGCCACGATGGTTTCTTCCATCATGCTGGTCATGAATAGCGCAGCGCGGAAAGGCAGGAAGCAGTGATTGCCGACGGTGCTGAGCATCAGGTTGCAGCCCTGCGAGATATTCACATTGTCGCCAATCGCGCAGTTATCAATCACCACGCCGGGGCCGATTACACAGTTATCGCCGATGGTGGTGGGGCCGTTGATGATGGCTGAAGGGTCAATGATGGTGTCTTTGCCTACGCGCACCACTTTGGAGGTGGTGAGAATCTGCTTTTGCTCGATGATGGCCTGCCACAGCAATCGCAGCGCGAAAAAGTTATGTTTCTTGATGTATTCCTCGAAGCGGCTGCCGATGGTGAACACGCCGAAGATCACGCTGGCGTAGTAAATATGCACCCAGCTTTCGATAGAGAGCAGCGCCCGTTCTGGCAGGTAGTGGGTCAGGTCGCCGCGATCTTGCGCCATGAATTCCGGCACACTGTAGAAGCCCTTTTCCTTCCAACCGCTGGGGATGGTGATAGGTTGCGGGTCGGGATCGTAGCCATTGGGGAAGTACCACAAATCCACCAGAAAGACCGGATTCCCGTCGCCATCCACACCTTTGTCGAAGCTGGTGGTCAGCGGCAGGGTGTAGGAGCTGTAGGCTTTGTCGTCCGGCGGGATGGCGGCGCGGCAGGCGCGTCCGCTGTTCTTGGCGCGTTCGATGAAGTAAGTCAGGAATTCCCGGTCGAACCACAGGCTATCACGATAGACAATCGCTTCTTGATCTGGCTTAATCTCCGGCAGTTGTTCGCGGTACAAACGGTATTCCAGCGCGTTCCCCAGTTCGATCTGACCGTGAAAAACGCTGGCGAACAATTCTTCGTGAAAGAGGCGCAGCACCTGTGTGCCAATGGTGAGTTCACTAGCGGGCTGGTTGAAGGGCAAGATATGACGTTTGTCTTCGAGGATATAGCGGTACATGCACGTTTCCCCTGCCTGTAGAATCTGTCAAGCAGTATAGCATGAATGGGCGGCGGGGGCGGGCGGATCAGCCGTTATACAGAAACTCGCGCACTTCGCTGTGGAAGCGTTCCGGTTCGTCCATCATCGGGAAGTGACCGGAGTCGTTGAAATAGGCGATTTTGGCGTGGGGCGCGTACTGCTTGAGGACGAGGTGCTGCTTGGGGTCTACGATGCGGTCATTCTTGCCGTAGATGCCCATCACCGGCACTTTGACCTGACCCATCATCGGGCGCAGATCGGTCTGGCGCAGGGTGGTGATGCTCTCGAAGAACGGGCCGACGGTGAGTTTGGAAAGGTCGCTGGAGAACATCTGCCCCAGCGCTCGCCCATCTTTCGCAAGCAGGTACGAGTAGCCGCGCAACGATAGCTTGAGGCCACTCATGAAGGTGTTGAACAGGAAGGGCGAACTTTCCGCCAGCCCCATCCAACCGCGATAACCCGCAACTTTGAGCAGCGGGCTGAGGGACGACCCGACGACAGGTGACCCGATGACGATGACCTTGACGACCTTATCCGGGAATTGGGTGGCAGCCGTGAGGGAGACTGTGCCGCCCATCGAGTGACCGACCAGCGGCGCTTTGACGATGCCCAACCGATCCATGAACATATTGACCAGCGAGACGAAATTGGCGACGGAAAAATCCTGCCCCTGTTCGCCCGCTTCACCGAAACCCCAGAAGTCCAGCGCGTAAGTGCGGAACTCTTTGCCCAGTTCCTCAATCGTGTTCCGCCACAGCGCCCATGAACCCAGCCACCCGTGCAGCAATAGCACAGGACGGCCACGCCCATACGTTTCGTAGTGAACTACACCCTGTTCGGTGACGAGCAGCGGCACGGGTTTACACTTTCGCCAATAATGAGACGGCTAGAAACTACGCCTGCGTATCCATCTCTTCGAGGATCGAGTATAGAAGTTCTAGCAGAACGTTCTTCACGCTTTCCTTGTTTTTCGCCACGCACGGCAGCAGTTTCACGCCTTCTTCGATGCGTAACGCAATTCGCAGATCGTCGGCAGCCCACGCATCCGGGTGATCTTGCTTATTGGCCGCCACCACATACGGGGTAGGGGCGTAAGCGCGGAAGGTTTCGAGGATGCTCTTGGCTTCGCGGAACGTTTCCGGTTTGGAACTGTCCACCATCACGACGAAACCGAGCATACCTTCAGCGAGAATTTCCCACATGAAGTCGAACCGACGCTGCCCCGGCGTACCGAACAGATACAACACCAAATCGTCATCCACCGTGATACGCCCGAAGTCCATAGCGACTGTCGTGGCATCTTTCTGCTTCTTTTCAGCAGGGGTGGTAATTTCTCGTTCGGTGGAGACCACTTCAATTTCGCTGATCGAACGGATGAACTCCGTCTTGCCGGCGCTGAAGGGGCCTGTGATGACCATCTTTACAGTTTGCATAGGTCGCTCACTCTTCCAGTTTGTTCACGGTTAGATAGACCGGATTTTATCGATAAGACGGCTGACGACAATCTTCTGCACCTGCGGCTTTTGCTGCGGGCGCGGACGGGTGCGCGTTTGCGCGGGCTGTTCCATGCCGGGCGGCTTGATGACTTCCACCAACCCCGCCTGTTCCAGACCATACACGATGCGGCGAATATCTGTTTCCGACATATTGTTGGCTTTGGCGATCTGTCGGATCGAGTTCTTCGGGTTGATGTAGGATACCACACGCCATTCTTCGACGTTCAGATGGATACCCTTGAATTTTTCTTTGGGGTTATCCGGGAAGCGCAGCGCCATATCCAGATTGGGCAGGTGCTGGTTGAGTTCTTCGACTTGCTGTATCTTTTTCACGCCTTCAAGGATGACGTTTTCCAGTTCAATCGGGACAACGATCTTATCCTTATCCGGCAAGACTTCATCTTCAAAACGGAACGGCTCTTCTTTCCAACTCATCAAGTTGTAGACGACGTTCACCACATGCTGTTGGATGCTGTTGACCACATCGTTCTGGGAAACGTAATTGGCGTTGATGAGCAGCACCGCCAGCGCCTTATCGGCTGAGTTTTTGGCGCGTTCGCGGATGATACGCGCTTGATCGTCGGTGAGCTTGCCTGCTTTGTTCAGGATGGAAATCAGGCTACCGTCACTGGTATCCATCGTGGCATAGATCAGCTTGCCCCCTTTGAAGGACACTCGTGCCCGTTCTGGCCCAGCCTCAATCTTCTCGCGCTTTTTGCCATTCACTTCTTCCATCACACCGGGCCGGGAAGCCTGAAAGATGGTGAGCGTGCCTGTCTTTTTAGCCAGATTGATGAGGTTCAACAACTGGGTGGTGCTAAAATCTCGAAGTTCACCCTTTATTGGCATCCACGCCCCCTACTTCTGTTGCCTGCGCTCACAAATATTGCGGAGAGCATTGGTGGAATAACCACCTGTTCGGCATTATAGCCAGCGCCTAAATTCACGTCAAACCAGCAGTGCGTTTCATTCTAAACTGATTTCGGTATTCGGACAACTCAGTTCCAGCAATTGCTGTGCCTGAAGTATCTCCTACCGCCTATAGTATAGCTTAATCCTCATCTATGAACCTTGAGAAACTGAACACCTCATTAATTCAGATTGGCGCGAGTGTACTTTCCGCCGGATAATAGACGATGTGAGAGTAGAGGTCAAACGATGAATCAACATGCGGTTGAACAGGGGATTAGCGCCATTCAGAAGGGGCAAACCGCTGAAGGGGCGCGTATGTTGCGGATCGCCCTCAAGGACACGCAACTTCCCGGTGCAGTGCGGGCGGTGGGTTATTTGTGGCTGGCGCGGGCGACGGCAGACCCAGCGGAACAGCGCCGCTGCTGGGATGAGGCGCTGGCGGCTGATCCTAAAAATCCATCGGTGCGCCAGTGGGTGGAGGCAGAACGGGCGGCGCAACTGCCGCTACCGCCTTCCACACCTGCTAAAGCGCAACCTGCCGTCCCTGCGCCGCCTGCGTTCCTCCCCGGTCAACCGTCTGCGCCGCCCACGCCCAGCCCTTACGCTGCGCCATCTGCTCCGGTCAACGCCAACCCGTTCGCGCCGCAGTCGTCACCTGCCGTCACTCCCGGCACGCCAATGGGGGCGTTCACAGGCAACGTCGCGCCGCAAATTGCTGCCATTATCGGCGGGCCGAACGGCACTGGGACGGGGTTTTTCGTGGCGAAAGAAGGTTTGCTGGCGACGACCCGTTATGTGGTGGGCGGCGAAACGCAACTCACCGTTGAATTACAATCACACCAGCAGGTGATCGGCTATGTGGTGCGCTCGTATCCCGAATATGATCTGGCGCTGGTCTATGTGCAGCAGCCGGTGACGACCTTGATGCCCGTTTCTACTTTATTGCCCGTGCCGGATTTGACCCCGCTGACCGCAATTGCCTTCAGCGGCGCGGTGGTGCGCGGCACTCGTCGGTCCATGCCCCGCCGCGTGCTGGCCTCGCACTGGTTTCCGACGGATATGGTGGGCGGGCCGGACGCGGGCGGCAGCCCAATATTGGATGGCGACCAGCGGTTGCTGGGGATGCTGACCACCAATACCAGCGGCACATCCGGCTATGTGTACGCGCTGCACATCGCCGCCATTCAGCAGCTGGTCGAAGCCTTCCGGCAGGAGAGCAGCAGCGGCGGACGCAGTTACTGTCCGCATTGCGGGTATTCCAGCCGTGCGCTGACTGCCGGTGGCTACTATTGCGAGTGCTGCGGGGCGCTTTCCAGCACAGCGGCGGCGCTGCCCGTGCGCGTGTATCAGCCGCAGATGCGTAGTTTCTACGAGCAGCAGGCCGGAACGCCCTGTCCGCGCTGCGCGTCTACGGCGGGCTTTCACAAGAGCGCCTGCCTGCGCTGCGGGTATGTGTTGGGTTCGCCTGTGTAGAGGTGTCTTGCAGGGGATGACAGAAAAGGATAGAGACTATGGTGGGGTTTTTCAATCGCAATCAGCCGCAGGCGGGCGGTTTACAGGGCTATGCAGGGACAGTAGAGAGCATCCTCACCACCGCCGGGGTGGATGTGATGTCGGCGCGGATGCAGACGGAAACCGGCTACGGTTGGACGTTCGTGCGCGGTTCAGCCACCATCGAGGTGTATGTGTCGGAGCAAGACGGCGTGGGCTACTTTCAGGCGCTGTCGCCCATCATTCACCTGCCCGCCAACGGACTGCTGCCCCTGTACCGACGGCTGCTGGAGTTGAACTTGCAACTGACCAACGCGGCCATTGGTATCCACGAGGATAAGGTGTATCTGTTCAGCGAACGTCCACTGGATGGGCTGGATGGCAACGAGGCGAACGCCATCATCAACCTTGTGTCGGGCTATGCCGATGATCTGGACGACAAATTGATCGCGGAGTTCGGCGGGCGTTTGTACAGCCGGATTTAACCAGTTGTGTATAACGTAAAGGATTAATCACACCCGTTTAGGCGTATAGTGGTATAGAGATTTTACGTTATATTGCAGGACGGTTTGCCGGTATGCGTAAGCTTTTCACGCTGGGTAATGCTACCAACATACGCTTTCGGGTACTTCTCCCTTTTTGCATCGTCATTGTTGTCCTCGCTCTCGGTTCGCTCCGCAGTTTGCAAGATGTCCTCAACACTGAGTTCGACCAATCGCTCGACCAGCAGATTGATCGGGTGCAGCATGTTATGGCGGCGGAAGTGGTTTCGGAGTCGACCTTCCTTCAGAGCGAATTGGATACGCTGATGGAATCTGCCCCGCTTCAGACGGCGTATCTGGCGCGGGATCGAGATACGCTGGTGGCGGAAACCGTGCCGATACTCGAAGGGCTGAAGCTCAAATACGGCGTGACGCACTGGTTGTTCACGCAGTTGGATAGGACGGTGTTTCTGCGCGTCCACGATCCGTCCACGTTTGACGATGTCCTCAACCGCTGGACAACCGTCGAGGCGCAGCGCACTGGGCAGCCCACGCATAGCATCGAATTTGGCGCGTCCGGCGTGTTCACGCTGCGGGTGGTCAATCCCTGGATGGTCAACGGGCAACTCGTCGGCTATATGGAACTGGGCAAAGAAATTCACGCCATCGGCACTGGGCTGAAAGAAAACCTCGGTTCGGATTTGATCTTTGTGGCGCTGAAAGAAAATGTTACCCAGAAAAATTGGGAAGCGGGTCTGGTGAAGTACGGCAAGACCGGCTCGTGGGATCAATTCGCGGATTATGTGGTGGTTGACCAGACGCTGACCGCGCTCCCGCCCGGTATCGAGCAGTCGTGGTTCAGCGATGCCGCACAGACATCCGACCAGACGGCCTTGTTCGAGATGGATGGGCGCTCGGTCAATTTGCGTGCTATCCCATTTGTGGATGGCAGCGGCAAGACCATCGGCGCGATCATGGTGTTGCAGGATGTGACCGATTTGCTCAAGATTGCTAACGACGCAGCCATCTCGTTCACTATGTTCGGTGCGATTGTGGCGGGCGTGGTGTTCGTGTTTTTCTGGTGGTTCTTAGGCCGCATCCAGAACCAGATGCGCCAGACCACCGACGGGCTGCGCTCGGTGAACGATACGCTGGAGCAGCGGGCGCAGGTGGAACAGCAGCAGCGCGAGCAACTTCAGGCGTTGGTGGATCATGTGCGTTCGGCGGCGGCGGGCTTGAGTCAAGCCGCTGTCGAAATCATGACGATTACCAACGATCAGATGTCCAGCGCCACCAGCCAAGATGCCGCGCTGACCGAAACCGGCGCAACGGTAGAAGAAATGCGGATGACCGTCTCGCGCATGTCTGAACACGCTCGTTCGGTGGCGGATAGTGCCCGTCAATCCATGCAAATTTCGCGCTCCGGTCAGGCCGCCGTGACTGATACGGTACATGGCATGGAGATGATCCGCCAGCGCGTGCAAGACATCGCCACGACCATCCTCACGCTCTCCAGTCATACGCAGCAGATCGGCGAAATTGTGGACACCGTAAACCAGTTAGCCGAACAATCCAAGTTGCTGGCGCTGAACGCCAGTATCGAGGCCGCCCGTGCAGGCGAGGAGGGCAAGGGCTTCGCGGTGGTGGCGATGGAAGTGCGGCAGTTAGCCGAACAGTCCCGCGATGCCACCGGGCGCATCCGTGTCATCCTCAGCCAGATTCAACAGGCGACCAACAGCGCCGTCATGGTGACGGAAGAAGGCAGCAAAGGCGCGGATAGCGGGCTGGGGTTGGTAGCACGGGCAGGTGAGGCCATCCGCCAGCTATCCGGGATGATCGAGGAGTCGGCGCAGTCGGCAGAAGTGATTGCCAGCAGTATTCAGCAGCAGGTGGCTGGCATGGAACAACTTTCGCAGACCATGCAAAGCCTGAAGCAGAGCAGCGCCCAGACGACAGGCGGCACGCGCAAGGCCGAACGCAGTGCCGCGCAGTTGAGCGTGATGGCAAGCGATATGCAGCAGACCATCTCCGGTTTTCAGGCGCAGCGTGGGGGGATACCCGCCAAATCGTAAGCCTTTCTTCACTACCGTATTCCCCCTGTTCCCTTGTGGTCGGGGGGATTTTATTTGCCTGTTGCCCTCTTTTGCACCGCTGTTGCACTCACGTTTATGATAGACAATAGATTCCGGCTTGGGGGTGTCTAATGACGAGTATGTTATTCGGGAGTGTGGCGGCGGTATTGTTGTTGTGCGGTGGAGTGCTGGCCTTCACGCCCCGCGAAGGTTGCTTGCCACAGTTGGCGCGGTGGGCAGCGGTCATCCTGTCGGTAGTTGTCCCCCTGTACCTGATGCGCCCCGAAAAACCGTCGCTCATCAGTGTGCTGCCGCTGGCGCTGGGCGCAGTGGTGCTGTCGTTCGCGGTCACTATGGCGACTGCCGCATGGAGTAGCCTGTTCTCGGTGGTTAAGACCAGCGCCGATACCGACAATGAGGTGAGCCAGCGCATTGACCTATCGCTGTTCAACCCGTTCGAGTCCGGTAGTGATCTATTCTCGTCCAATACGACTCGCAACTCATCGGATACGCTGGATTCGTTTTTGTTCATGATCGCGCTGATAGTTTTTGGCGCGTTGTTCTGGGTCGGCCTGCAAATCGCTCTGCTGGTGATTCGCCTATTGCCGCGTCCAGTTGGGCTGGGGCGCATGGTAGGGGCGGTGGTGACGCTGGCGCTGATGCTGGCGGCGACGGGTGGGACGATGGCGATCATGTCAACGGTGGCTGCCGCACCGGACACGCAGGCGGTAGCTTTGAACGATCAACCTGCTGGCGATTCGATCAATGTCACCCCCGCACCAACGGCGGTGGAACAGCCGTTATTACCCGATTTGTACCCTGTCCATTTGCGAACCGATTTGAACGCGGCATGGGACGCGGTGCAGAAGCCGGAGACGTGGTTGGGCTGGCAAATGCGAGTCACGCCACCGTTCCCGGAGGCATGGCCGCCGACGGCCAGTAGCGACTGGGTGGTGTATGTGTATGCGACAGCGCAGGAGGAAGGGCTGGCGGACGGGGTGCGCGTGGCGAAAGTGTGGGCGCTATTGCGGCTCTCCGAAGGCGGCAAGTCCGGTACAGTGGAGACGTTGAGCGACGCACTCGAACCCTCCGGTATACAGGGCGTGTTCCCGCTGCCTCCCGTTCAACGCGCTATCCTGAATGTCCGGGATCAGGTGATCGAGATCATGCTGTCGTTGAAGGCGCTGCCCACCGAAGCGCAGGCCGCCGTCACGCAGTTGTATTACCGCACATGGCTTCAGGCCAACGGCGCGACTCTGGAAGACCTGCCCACCAATGAAGTGCAGTCCGCCTTCATCGAATGGGCGCAAACGGAGTAACTGGAATGAAATGGACGGAATCGGCTTATAGTGAGGATGAGTAGAAAGGCCGCATGATGATCGTTCGCGACAAATTGACAGCGGCGGATTTTGATGCATTCCTCGCGCTGCCTGAGAATGCCAGCCGCCGCTTTGAACTTCTGGAAGGGGATATTGTCGAGAAAATACCCAGTCAGCTTCACGCCTATATCATTTCGATGTTGTCCCATTTTCTCGTGATGTTCTTGCAGCAGCACCCGTTAGGCTATGCGCTGACCGAAGCGCGTTATCGCCTGCCTGATGGGACGAGTGACTTCATCCCCGATCTGTCGTTCGTGGTGCGGGAACGCGCTCCGCTGGTTAGCAGCGGGGCAGCCCCGTATATGCCCGATCTGGTGGTGGAAGTGCAGTCAGACGGTCAGAGTGACCGCTTCATGTTGGATAAGGCGCTGCTGATGCTGGCACAGGGCAGCCGCATGGTGTGGATTATTTACCCGAAGCGGCAGATGATTGAAGTGTTGACGGCGACGGATCGCCAATTCTTGATCCTGACGGATACGCTGGAAGGGGGAACGGTTCTGCCCGGTTTCCGTGTGTCCGTGCGCGATCTGTTCCCCCCGGAAGGCACGTTCGCCTAATCCACGAACGCCTCGATCAAAGGCCGTCCCTGCCACTCGCTGGGCGCGTCGAATTCCAGCAGGCGCGCCACTGTCGGTGCGACATCCAGCAAGCTGAACGGTGAGCGAATGGTGTGGCCGGCACGGATGCGCGCCCCGTTCAGGATGAACGGGATGAGCATATCCTCCGGCATGTCCGTGCCGTGATCGGTGTCGTGGCCGCCATGATCGGCCAGCACCAGCACATGATAGTCCTCACGCAAGCCAGCCTGTTCCATCCGTGCCAGCACCTGCCCGATGGCGCTGTCGTTGCGTTCAATCGCACCGAGGTAATCCGGCGACATCCAGCCGTACAGATGCCCGTGAATGTCTACATCACCCATGTACAGCACCAGCAAATCCGGCTGTTCGTTCGCTAAATACTCGGCGGCGGCCAGCGCAACGGGGGTGTCGTTATCGTCGCCATAATCTGCGAAACGATAGTGCGTGGCACGCATGTTGCCGGGGTGGTTCAGGTCGCGTAGTTGTTCCCACGAGTAGAACATGGCGCAGCGTTTGCCCGCCAGCGCCGCCGAATCTACGAAACTAGGGAAGTTGAGCGCCAGCGGGTTGAACACGTTGTCTATCACGCCATGCACATCCGGCAGGACGCTGCGGAACATGGTGTTGTGACAGGGGAGCGTGATGCTGGGCATAACCGAACGCCCCTGCCATGTGACCGAGCCGCCCTGCCAGAGCGCATCCAGCGCGGGGGTGTTGGCCTGTTGCAGCGCGTCCGGGCGGCAACCATCGAGGATGATGAACAGGAGTTTGTGCGTCATACGAGGTGTTCCTTACTACGTGGTTGATCGGGTACAACAAGATGCCCCGCCATGAGCAGGGCATTGATTTCACCCCCTCTATGCCGCACTTCAATTCCCCCTCTCTATAGTTGTACTCAGCGTGATGGAGAGGGGGTAGGGGGTGAGGTTCGCCGGCGAAGGATTACGGGTTGGTGTTCGCGCCGTCGTCCGCCTGCGATGCAGCGCGGGCGTATTTCGCCATCACGCCGCGTGTGTAGTGCGGGGCGGGCGCTTGCCACGCGGCCTTGCGCTGCGCCAGTTCTTCGTCGCTCAGTTCGACGTTGATCGAACGGGCATCAATATCCACATGGATGATGTCGCCTTCCTGAATCAGCCCGATCGGGCCGCCTAGCATGGCTTCCGGGGCGACATGACCGATGCACAGGCCGCGTGTTGCGCCGGAGAAGCGCCCATCGGTGATAAGCAGCACATCTGCGCCCAAGCCCTGCCCGGTGATGGCGGCGGTCACGCCCAGCATTTCGCGCATACCGGGGCCACCCACTGGCCCTTCGTAACGGATGACGACCACATCCCCCGCCACGATCTTGCGGTGCTGGACGGCCTGCATCGCGTCTTCTTCGCGGTTGAAAATGCGTGCTGGCCCGCGATGGACACGCGGTTCAGTCCCCTTCAGCTTGATGACGCTGCCACGCGGGGCGAGGTTGCCTGTCAGGATGTGGAGGCCGCCGTTGGCGCTGATGGGGTTGGCGAAGGAGTGAATCACTTGCTGACCGGCAGTTTCCTTGGCGCTGGCAGCTTCTTCAGCCAGCGTCTTGCCGGTGCAGGTCATGGCGCTGCCGTCCACATAGCCGCCTTCCACCAACCGCTGTGCGATCAGGCGAATGCCGCCCGCCTTATGCACGTCCAGCGCGGTGTATTTGCCGGTGGGCTTCAGGTCGCAGATCAGCGGCGTGTGCTTGTTGATGGCTTCGATGTCCTCCAGCGTCCACGGGATGCCAGCTTCACGGGCGAAGGCCAGCGTGTGCAGCACGGCATTGGTCGAGCCGCCGGTGCAAGCGACGGAGGCCATACCGTTTTCTAGCGCCTTGCGGGTGACGATCTGGCTGGGGCGCAGGTCGGCTTCCACCATCTTCAGGATGAGTTCGCCAGCGCGATAGGCAACAGCTTCTTTTTCTTTATCAGCGGCAGGCACATCAGCAAAACCCATCGGGCAGATGCCGATCAGTTCCGATAGAGTCGCCATTGTGTTGGCAGTGAATTGACCGCCGCATGCGCCGGGGCCGGGGCAGGCCACATCTTCAATCTCTTTGAATTCTTCCTGCGTAATTTTTCCGGCAGCATACGCGCCGATGGCTTCAAAAACTTCCTGAACGGTAATATCCTTGCCGCGATAGTTTCCGGGGGCAATCGAGCCGCCGTACAGCATGAACGAGGGGATGTCGAGCCGCAGCAGCGCCATGATTGCACCGGGCATGGTTTTGTCGCAGGCGGCGAGGGCGATGATGCCATCGAAATAGTTGGCGCGGGCGATCAGTTCGATGCTGTCCGCGATCATTTCACGGCTGATGAGCGAGGCTTTCATGCCTTCCGTCCCCATCGTGATGCCGTCCGAAATGCTGACGGTGTTGAACTCCAGCGGCGTGCCACCCGCAGCGCGGATGCCTTCCTTCATCTTGTGTGCCAGCGCCCGCAGATGGAAGTTGCATGGCCCGACTTCCGTCCATGTGTTGGCGATACCGATCAGGGGTTTGGCGAGGTCTTCATCGGTCAAGCCGATAGCCTTGAGCATGGAACGGGCGGCAGCGCGGTCATCGCCCGCCAGCAGCGTGCGACTGCGGGCGTTCATGGCGGCACGAACGTGATCACGGATTTCAGGCGAGTCAGACATTGTATTCTCCTCGGTGTGCGGTGTTGGCTACAAATTATAACGCGAATTGCCGAACTGCCATTAGATCATTCCAGCGTGAGACCTTCAAATCTAACTCCCCGTTGGGTGTCAGGGCGAAGGGAACAAAATGACTGCGAGGATGCCGTTACGAAAGCGCATTGGGGAATGCAGGCAGCTGTTTACGCAGGCGCGTTCGGGCGGCTGAAGTAGGTGTACGGATACACTTCCGCAAAACCGAGTTGGGAATACAAATTCAACGCGGGGGTATTGGTGGGCAGCACTTGTAGATAGGCGTGTGCTGCGCCCGCTTCCGCGCCCCAATTCAGAATGCCCTGCACCAACCGCCGCCCCAACCCCTGCCGTCGCAGCGTCGGGTCGGTAGCGATGTCGAACAGCCCCAGATGATCGCCATCTGCCACGCCCAGCCCTAACGCAGCAATTCGCCCATCGTGACGCAACGCCGCGAACCCCGCCGCACACGGAATGCGCGTGAGCATATCGCGCATGATGGGCAGGTGCGCCAGCGGACGTTCGTTCAGCCGGAAATAGGCCGCCAGCCATTCTTCGGTCAGCGCAGGAGTGATTTCCACACCCTCAAACGCCGCGACACCACGCACAGAGGCCACCTGTACACTCGCGCCGGCTTCTCCGGCATAGCCGCGTTCGCGCAGCAGCGTCTCCAGCACGGGCGGGATAGCGGGCGTGAGTTTGAACACCGTCGGCAGCCCGTGTGCGGCATAGCGTTGTTCGCAGGCCGCCACCGCAGCGGGCAGATCATCCGGCATCCCGTACAACGGATGAACAGCGTTTGCCCGCCGTGTGAAGCCGGACGAAAAGCGCAGCACCCATCCGTCCAGATAGGCCGTGCGCTGCGCGGGGAGGGCGGTCATGGAAATGGCTTCGAGGTGGTTAATCTGCTTCCAAATCGCTGTCGTCGTCACGTTCACGCTCATTCTGGTGCTCGTTGTAAAACCGTTCCCACGCCTGCCGGAAGTTGCCGCCCGGCCTGACCACATCTTCCGCACCCGCACCTAATGCGCCCACGATGCCCGGTGTGACATCTTCCAGCGCCTTGCGGATGAAGTAAATCATGTCCGCCACTTGCAGCGCCGCCGTCAGTCGGTGGCCGACCCATGATAGGCCAAACAGCACCCCGATGAACAGGGCGATCAGCAACGGGTGAATAGGCACGAAAACCAGAATCGAAGCCATGAAACCGGGGACGATGAAGGTGTCGAGGAAGTAGAACAGCTTCATGCGCGAGCGCAATCGGATGCGCGTCCCTGCCTCACCATCCGGGATGAGTTCCGCCATCAGCACAGCGGCCTGCGTGGTGCGGGCACGCCGCTGCCATGGGATTTTGCTATTGCTGGTCATGTGGAAGCCTTGCGGCGAGGGGTTCAGATAGTAACGGCGACCATCCGCGAACAGGTTACGCAGGTGCAGGCGGTTCAAGCTGGGGCGGGCGGCTTCCGCGATGCGGCGGGTGCATTCCGGCAAGGGGGCTTGTACGGTGAAATCCACCACTGGCGGCACCGCCCATAGGGGATTGAGCAGGCGGCGCGCCCATGATGTGGTCATCGGCTTTAGCTCACCCGTTCAGCCACAACCACCAATCGGTCACGGTAGGCGTTATTCACGATGTCGTAGTCATCGCAGGTGATGAGCGTGAGCCGACTATGGTCATTTGTCGGATAGAGGACAGTCAGGTCATCCGGTTTCACGCGCTCGATGCTGCTAATGGCATACGTCCACTGCTGGCCGCCGCGCTTCACGATAATCGGATCATCCAACTGCACGGCGCTCAACGAAGCGAACACCCCATTAGAGCCGTCCGCCCGTTCCACATGACCCGCCAAACCGATGTTGCCCACCGGATTATCCCATGTAGCTGTGCCTTGCAGATGACCAACATGGTTGCCCAGATCGCTCACATCCCAACTCGTCCCGCCCACATACACTTCCACCACCGGGCTGTTCACACCGGCTGTCGGCACGATCAGCACCGTTTCCAGCACTGCGGTGAGCGACATCTGCATCGGCGTGTTGGTCACGCCCAGCGTCGGTTGCGGCTGTGGTGAGGGAGTGCTGAGTGTCAGCGGCGGTGTGGAGGTTGGAAAGGGCGCAACCGTCGGTGGAGCGACGATGGCGCGGTTCTGGAACAAGTCCAGCATCAGATAGGCCATGCCCAGCACAATGCCAAACAGCATGAAATTCAACACGGTAGTGGCTGAACTACGGCGATGGCTATAAACGGCTAATCGGCGGCGCTGAGAAGGCATGCTATAATTTAGGTTGAATCTTGTTTATCACAGGTTTGTTACATCATAATTTGATCTCCACAACCTTGCAACAACCTTGCGCCCCTTAATCGAAAATTTGTAAATGACTCTGAACAAAATCATCTTCGCCTTCGCCGTGTGGATGGTGATGTTGGCGCTACTGCTGGTGGCGGTTGGGTTGGGACGCGGTTTGCCACATGGTGACTGGACGACGCTCAAGCGTGAACGACATCTGTTCGGGGACATTTACCTCGTAGATGTGCAGCGCGGGTTGGCCGCCACGCTGCTGCGGCTGACGCGCACCGAAGGGCTGCCCGCGCTTGCACCGGATGGCAGCGCCTTGATCTACAGCGCATGGGGCGATGTGAACTTTGATCTG
>CAIVEA010000061.1 GCA_903904765.1 uncultured Chloroflexota bacterium | reverse complement strand
TGGCCGCCAGCGCCGCGATGTCGTTGAAAATTTTGTATTGATCGTCGCTGAAGGTTTTGCCGGGTTCGGTGTTGGCGACGACCATTACGCCCAGCGTGGTCGTACCGGCGATCAGGGGTACGCCCATCCACGCCTTCAGATTGGCATTCTCGAATAGGATGGGGGCGTTGCGCCGCGCCATTTCAGCAGCGTAGTCGTCGGTGCGGCGCGGCAGTCCTTCGCGCAGCACTTCGCTCACCAGATCGCTGCCCATTAACCAGCGGCGGTTTTCACGGTTTTCAAAACGGTCTTCGTTTTCCACGAAGAAGGCATAGTACAGCTTATCCGTGCCGCGATCACGCAGGACGATGTAGAAGTAGGGCGCATGCACGAGGCGGTCTGTCTGGGCGAAGATCAGTTCCAGCAGGTCGTCGTACTCGATGGTGAAGTTCACCGCTTGGCTGACCTGACTGAGTACGTCCAGTTCACGCACGCGGCGTTCCAGCGATTCGATGGCCTGTGCGCGTTCGACGGCCAGCGCCAACTGATTCGTCAGGTTCTCGATGAAGCGCAAATCCTCGAAACCATACGTCCCCGGATGGGCGCGGGAGGGCGCAATGACCACAAAACCGATCAAATCTTCGCGACCACGTAGACGGGCGATGACGAGCGTGTTCAGGATAGCGAGGCGGCTGCGTTCAGCGCGAAGTTCGGGTGGCCATGGCACACCCGGTTGCAGGTATAGCAGGTCATCTGTGCTGTTGCGGAGCAACTCGATCAGATCGCTAGTCTTTTCAAAGCGCACATCTGTTTCCGGTGCGGGGCGACCATAGGCAGCATAATCGCTGGTCTGGCGACTGGGCAGAAAGATGAAGCTGTGCGTGGGGCTGACAGTTTCTTCGAGCTGCTGGCGATACGCGCCGATGAACTGCTCGAATTGGGTGAGCGTGGATAGGCTGCGGGCGAATCCTTCCACACGACCCTGATAGGCGGTGCGCGTGCGGTAGTAGATGCGGTCAATTTCGCGCTGGAGGAAGGTACGCACGGGCAGGAAGAATACCGCGATACCGAAGATGGTCACGGCAACAATGAACTCATTCGCGCCCAGTTTCAGCGCTTGATTGGTAATCAGGCTTGCGCCGAACACCAGCAGGAAATAGCCGACAACCAGCCCGATTAGCATCAGACTGTAGGTGATGGCCTGCGTGATGATGCGGTCTGTATCGAGCGTGCGGTACTGGAGTACGGCATACACCAACGCCAGCGGTGGCATGAGGAAAAACGGCATAATTGCCGAAGTGTTCAACGGAATCAGGTTGCGCCCGTTCAACTGCTGCGCCAGTGTGTTCAGCATCCAGAACAGGATGGGCGCGGCGGCCAGTACCATGCCGATCAGCGTGGTATTGGACTGGTCGCGCACAGCGGGCGAAACCGCCAGACGGCGGCGGCGGTACAGGTTGATGGACAGCACCAGCACGCCGAACGCGCCCCAGAATAGGCCAATTTGCCACGTATCCGGGAAGGAGTAGACCGAGGGCGGGAAGAAGTACAAGAACAGGCTGACGGCGGTCAGCCCCACGCTGACGGCCAGCGGCAGCACATTTAGTACCGGATAGCGGTAGACGAGCGTCAGTTTCACGGGGAAGGTGAGCGCCAGTGTGGTGAGCGCCGCGCCGATGAACATCGTGCCAACCAGCCACACAGGAATGAACGCATACGTGTTGTTGACATCAAACAGACCGCCCATGAACAGGCCGAACGTCAGGCAGAACAGCGCCGTCAGGCGGGCGGTGGGCTGATGCGGGCGCAGGTAGAGCATGGTGAGGCCGAGCATGACGATCAGCAGGCCGATCACCCAAGGAATCATGAAATAGGTGATAAAGTCGTTGTTGGGCAGTTCAGTGAGGGGGTACGAGATCGTGCAGGTGTGCAAACCATCCTGTGCAACTTCGCATAGAGTGTTAGTGGTTGCGCTGGATGTGTTGCTCAACGGACGCTGGAATATGACGGTGACGGTATCACCGGGGCGGAGCGTGTCGAGGATGGCACGGAAATGATCTCGGGCGCTGGCGGTATCTGTCCCAGTTTCGTCCAGCACCGCCCCGTTAATGCTGATGATATGATCGAGGCGCTCCAGTCCGGTAGTCAGACCCGACCAGTCTGGCGTGGTGATGGAATGGCTACCATCCACGACCATGTGTGGGGTGAGCATCGCGCCGAAGAAGGCGGAGGTGCGCGTTTGTAGCGCCGCCACGAGGTACACCACGAACGCCACAACTGTGACGACGCTGACGATGAGCATCAACCCCAAACGCAGTCGGTCATAGCTCGATCGCGCTGCTGCCCCATGCGACAGCCTGCCATGCTCCTGAGTTCGGCGGGGGGTGGCTGCGGTGCTGCTGTTCGATGCTGCGCTCATCGAATCCTCCGGCATCTGCACGACTGCATCTTGTGATTGTAGCATAGGGTGTATCACAGGGCTATTGAGGCGGGTTGGTTTATCGTTTGATTCTGAATTGGTATAGCTTCTCAAGGGGCAATGGCGCGGCTTTTTGTTATAATTTGATGACTGACTGTATAACAGAAAGTATATGAGACACCCCATGAGCGAACCCATTCGCGTCTTGATCGCTAAACCCGGCCTCGATGGACATGATCGCGGTGCGAAAGTCATCGCCCGCGCCCTGCGGGATGCGGGTATGGAAGTCATCTATACCGGCCTGCGCCAGACTCCCGAAATGATCGCTGAGGCCGCCCTACAGGAAGATGTGGATGTGGTCGGCTTGAGCATCCTCAGCGGCGCACACATGGCGCTCGTGCCGCGCATCCGCGAGGCGCTGGATGCCAGTGATTTGCGGGATGTGGCGCTGCTGGTGGGCGGGATCATTCCTGATGAGGACATCTCTGCGCTAAAGGCGGCGGGCGTGAGTGGTGTATTTGGCCCCGGAACCAGCACCGAGCAAATTGTGGCGCACATCCGGTCAGTGATGGGCGCGAAAGCCGGATGAGCGACTTGCTGCAAGCCCTTCTCGCAGGGGATCGGCGGGCGCTAGCACGCGGCTTGACGCAGGTTGAGAACGGCAGTCCGCAGGCGGCGGCATTGCTGGATGGCCTATTTCCGCATACCGGGCGGGCGTGGGTAATTGGCGTGACCGGCGCACCCGGCACGGGCAAAAGTTCGCTGGTCACGGCGATTGCCAAAGCCTACCGCGCTCAGGGGCAGACTGTTGCCATCCTCGCAGTAGACCCCACCAGCCCGTTTACGGGCGGCGCAATCCTCGGTGATCGCATCCGTATGCGCGATTTGAGTGGTGATAAAGGCGTGTTCATCCGCAGCATGGCGACTCGTGGCAGTCTGGGCGGGTTAGCCCGTGCCACCCGCGATGCGATCCGGCTGATGGATGCCGCCGGATTTGATCGGGTGCTGGTGGAAACCGTAGGCGCGGGGCAGAGTGAAGTGGATATTGCCCGCGCTGCCTATACCACACTGGTGATCGAAGCGCCGGGGCTGGGCGACGATGTGCAGGCCATCAAAGCGGGCATTCTGGAAATCGCAGATGTGCTGGTGGTGAACAAGGCAGACCGCCCCGGCGCGGATAACACGGTGCGTGCCCTGCGGACGATGCTGGAGATCGGGCATCCCGCCTCGCGGCAGGCCATGATACGCCATCACGGGCAGATGGTGGTCGCGCCGGAAACCCCGGATGAAGGCAATCTGTGGATACCGCCTGTCATCCGAACTGTCGCTCCTGAAGGTCAGGGGGTAGACGAAGTACTCAAAGCTGTGGACAATCATCGGGTACATCTGGCGCAAGCCGGACGGCGTGCCGCACTGGAACGCCAGCAGATCGAGATTGAAGTATACGAACGACTGCGCGAGGCGCTGGTGCAGCGGTTGCTTGGCAGCGTACCGGCGGAGGTGATTGAGACGATCCTCAATCGTATACTGACGCGGACGTT
>CAIVEA010000060.1 GCA_903904765.1 uncultured Chloroflexota bacterium | reverse complement strand
GTGTAGGTCACACTGCCGCCGCCATTGTCGCTGACGATGCCGTTCGCGCCCTGCGTGAAGCTGACGGTCAACGCGGCGTTTTCGGGGTCACTGGCCGCTGCCAGCAGGTTGATGACCACCGACACACCGGAAGCCGTGCTAACAGTGATGGGCTGCGCGGTGGGCGGTAAGTTGGTGATGCCCACCGGATTCACAGTGATGACCTGCGTACTGTCGGTGAAGCCACCGTCCTTGTCCTTGATGCGTCCGGTCAGGGTGAACGTCCCCGCCGTCGGGTAGGTGCAGTTGAAGACCGCCGAAGTCGAGTCTACCAGTATGAAGTCCGGCGCAGCGGGTTGACCACTGGTCGTGCAAGCATACGAGTAAGTGAAGCCGGCTGTCACATCATCTACCGAGGGGTCAATCGGATTGCTGAAGCTGATCGCCACCGCCTGCCCCGCATCAATCGTGGTCGGCGCAGCGGCAAAAGTCGCTGTGGGCGCGACGTTGTTGATGGTCAGCGCGAAGGTCTTGACGGTGCTGCCGCCCTTGCCATCGCTGGCGGTGAGCGTCACATCCACCGGCAGCAGCAGGCTGTCGGCGGGCGTGTATGACCACGACCATGCGCCATCCGTCACCACCACCGTCCCCAGCGTGGCTTCCAGCGTGACCGGATCGTTGTTGAAGTCCACAACTGTGCCGCTGTTGCTGGCGGGGCTGCCCTCGTTCACGCTGACGCTGGTGTTGTTCACAATCAGCGTGGGCGCGACGTTCGTGCCGTCATCCGCCGTTGTGGTGAAGGTGAATTCGGGGCCGGGGTCGCTGGTCAGGCCAGCAACCACCGCCACGCTGTTCGCCGCCACACCGGGGACATCGGTGGTGGTCGTCACCACGCAGACATACCCTGTACTCGGAGTCAGCGTCCCCGCGCCCAGCAGGAGGCCAGTCGCGTCCTTGCCTTCCACCGAGGCGGTGATGAGGTTATACGGCCCGCCGGGTTGCAGACCGCACATCACGGTGTAGCGCCCGCCGCCGCCCTGATAGGCGATCGGCCTCCATGAGATCAGCGCACCCGTTGCAGCCGGGGTGACGGTGATGCTGGTGGGCGCAACCGTCTGCGTGGCCGCCCAGTCGGGATCAGCCGCGTTCAGGAAGGCCAGCACCGCCTCATTGGACGTGGTCAGCGCGTTGTAGCCCAGATCGAGGCTGCTCAACTGCGTCAGGTTGATGATGCTGGTTGGCACTTCGCCGCGCAGCTTGTTGTTCGCCAGCGAGAGGGCGCTCAGCCCGTTCAGATCGCCTAGATTCGCGGGTAGCGTGCCGTTCAGGTTGTTGGCGGGCAGTAGCAGGCCGGCAATCGAACCATTCAGGCACGACACGCCGAACCATGAGCAGACATCGAAGGCTTCCGCCCAGTTGCTACGGTTCGTCCAGTTCGCGCCACCCGTGCCGCCGTAGATCGAGGTCAGCGCGGAGGCTTCGACTTCCGACACGCCGCCGGGGATGCCGTCCACGTTGATGTTGAGCGTGAACACGATGGTAGAGTCTTGCGGGATGCCGCCATTGCCATAGACCACATAGTAGTAGTCAAGGTCGTCTTGAATCACGCCGGACACCAGCGATGTTTCGGTGGGCGAGCCGGGCGGACGTTGACTGCCATTGTTCGGGTCATTGGGCAGACTGCTGCCCGCGCCGTTGTTGTCGTTGCAACCCACGAACTGAAGTTCAGGCGGCGGGTTATTGGGATCGGCATCCAGCGGGAAGGGCGTATCCTTCGGCACGGCGTACAGCACCACAATCGTGTCGAAGCTCGAACCGTCGGTGTCGCCGAATTGCACCGAGCGTCCGAATTGCACCGAGCGCCCGAACTGCACCGAGCGCCCGAACTGCACCGAACGTCCCTGATAGACCGCTGCCTGTCCGAACTGCACCGAGCGTCCGAATTGCACCGAGCGCCCGAACTGCACCGAACGTCCGTCGGGGCAGGTCACTTCAGGATCGCCCTGCACCGGGTCGCTATCCGCCAGCGTAGTCACGATCAGCGCGGGAACCGCTTCTGGTGCGCTCACCTGCGGCGTAGTGAACAGGTTGACGATGGTGATGGCCGGGCTGAACGGACTTTCGTAGCCCAGCGCGTGGCCTGTATTGACGTTACCCGGTAGAACAGTGTGAATGCCGCAGTAGTAAGGCTGCTGATTGTTGATATTCGGGATGGTGATGCGATCATCCAAGCGGCTGTTGGTCTTGAAGAAGCGCGTGTAGTTATCCGGCGACGGACCGCAGCCCACTTCGTAGTAGCTATTCGACCCATCCGCCGCGTAGCCTTGCGGCGACCACGACAGCGTGACTTTATCCTTCTCGGCTATCGCAATCTGGAAATTGGCCGGCGTGGTGATCTGGGTCACACTCCAAGTCGGGTCTTTCTGATCCATGAACGCGATCAGGGCGGTGTCGTTGACATCCCATGTCAGTTGATTGAAGTCCGTATTCAGCCCGCCGTAGTTCAGGCTGGTCAGACTGGTCATCTCATGCGGGATGTCCCCACTCAGAAAATTACGACCGATGTCCAACTGGATGATATTGGAAAGCTGCCCCAATTCCGGTGGAATGCTGCCTGTCAAACGGTTGTTTTCGAGGGTGGCATACGTCAGACCGGATAACTGCCCAAGTTCTGGTGGAATGCTACCCGTGAACTGGTTGCTGCCTAAGTTCAGATAGAACATATCCGGCTGCAAGTCGCCGCCCATGGTGGGCAGCGGCCCGCTGAGCTTATTGCCCTGCACCGCGAAACCGGAGAGTTGTTCCAGCGTGCCGATGGAAGCCGGCACTGGCCCGGTGAGGCCGCCGTTGTCGTTCAGGTACAGTTCGGTCAGTAGCGCGGCATTTCCCAGTTCCGACGGGATTGGCCCGCTGAGCTTGTTGAAGCTCAGGTTGAGGTAGGAAAGCAGAGACACGTTGCCCAATTCAGGCGGGATGCTGCCTGTAAGCTTGTTGAGGCTCAGATCAATGTAGCTCAACATCGGCAGATCGCCCATCTGCGGGGGGATACTGCCTGTGAACTGGTTGTCAGAAAGGCTAAAGATTACCAAAAATAGTGGGGGTTCGGAAGTCAGGAGCGTGCCGATGTCGCCGCTGAACTTGTTGGTGCTAAGGTTCAGTTCCACCAAGCTAGACAGCGTGCCAATACTGGGGAACGTTCCGGTGAGTTGGTTTCTGTCCATGCGGATTTTCGTGAGCGAAGTGTAATCGCCCAAGCGAGCAGGGACAGAACCGCTCAAACTATTCCCAGATAGAAGCAGTTCGGTCAGAACAGGAACATATTCCACATCCGCCTGTTTGAACAACGCATCCGGGATGCTGTTGTTCAAGTAATTGTCCCGAGCATCTAACGTTTGCAGGCTGAGCAGGTCACCTAATTGGGGTGGAATGCTGCCTACCAGATTATTGACGCTCAGGCTCAAATTGGTCACAGCTTGTAGCGTGGTGCTGCCAAAGCTAGGTCCTTGCGTAATCGTACCGCAGGCCACACCAAACCACGTACAGGGGAAAGCACGGTTGAATACGTTGTAGCTCAACCCAGCCACCGGCGCACTATCTTCGGGGTTGGTATGCAGATCAAACAGTGCGCCGGTAGTACGGTTGAAACGGCGTACCACGCCATCTTCGCCGCCCCCAGCCACTTCCACACCGTCCGGGCTGATCGCCACCGACAACGTGGGAACGGTCTGATCGGGATCGGTATATTGCTGGTAGACAACGCCATCCGAAACATTCCACAGAATCATGCTGAAATCAGGCGCACCTGCGCTACTGAGCAGATATAAGCCCGTCGCGTCGAACTTGAGGTCATTGATCTGAGTTAGATGACC
>CAIVEA010000059.1 GCA_903904765.1 uncultured Chloroflexota bacterium | reverse complement strand
GTTCGCAGGCGGTGGTCATCATGGTACGCAGCACAGGCATCGCGCCGGTGGGCGTAGAGACAGAGGTGACGCAGGGCAGATGATCGGCGGCGGTGGTGCGCTGTTTTTCGGCGTGGGGCTGGTCGCCAGCTGGCTCGAAGGCCACATTGGGTGCAGTGAGTTGCAGTTTGTCGAGCGTGGAGGGCGTGGCGTGAATATTCATATCTTTATGATACGAATATTTGTTCTATTTGTCAATATCCCCCATCACCTGCCCAGGGCGCGTGATGGGGGAAAGTCAGGGCGGGTTAGTCCTGTGGCGAGATGCCGTTCAGGGTGATCTGCAACGGCGAGTCCACAATCCGCCCTAGCGGCAGGATGATCTGGCGACGCTCAATCGGTTGGCCGCAGCCCGCATCCGGCGAGACGAAAATGAACATCTCGATTTTGATGTTGCCGCCGTCGCGGGTGACGACACCGCGCAGGGGATACGGACAACTGGTGGCAATTTCCACATCTGCCACCGCGATCACATCCGGCGGGAAAGAACGGGTGCTGATGACGCTCAGCACGTTCGGGTCGAGCATCAGACTGCCTGCGGCATTGGCTTGGCTGCCGGCTGTCGAACATAGGTTGGTGCTTTCGAGGATGCGATCCTGTTCGCTCAAAAGGAGCAGTTTTTTATAGGGCATGTCCAACGGGTTGAAGAACAGCTGCTGCCGGGCTTCCGCAATTACCGATCCATCGGCAGCGGATTCGGCGTAAGCGCGGATGGTGATGGGTTCGCCAATCGTACCTTCCAGAGGGACATTAATGATCCATTCGCCTTCACCGCCCACCTCGGCACTGGTATAAGTGATAGGTTGCTGGAACAGTGTTTCGTCGCTGGCGTTCGTCACCTGCACCACGAGGTTATTCTCGAACAACCCTTTGGCTTTGCCTTTGACCGTGAATCCATTTTCGCCTACACTTGCTCCTGCGTTGGGTTCGGTGATGGTGATGAAAGTGTCGCTAGTTGGGGGGAGGATGGCGCGTGGAGCAGGAGAGGGCAGATTAAGACCGGAATGGATGACGATGATGCCCCAATCGCAAATCCGGTACTGAATGCGCGGTTCGGTTTCGGTCTGCGTAGGAGTTTGCGCCAGCACCAGCGAAGGCAGCGTCAGACAGAGGACAATCAGACTTTTGATTAAAAAGCGAACCATGTTTTGCCTCTCAATGAAACGTATTGTGGACAGAGCCATTATAGCAATTGTTGTACACTAGTATGCGTAACGAAAGGAATGACGGATGCCCCCTTTTACCTTAGGTGTGAATTATTGGCCGCGTCGGAAAGCAATGTACTGGTGGTCGGATTTTGATGCGGGTGAGGTGCGTGAAGAATTCGCCATCATCCGCGATATCGGTATGAATGTTGTGCGGATATTTTTGCTCTGGGACGAATTTCAGCCTACACCGGATACGGTTTCAGCCGAGTGTTTGCGTAACCTGACGACTGTGTGCGACATTGCGGCAGAGACGGGCTTGGGGCTGGATGTGACCTTCTTCACCGGACACATGAGTGGGCCGAATTGGTCGCCGCAATGGTTGCTGGATGCTGATGCGCCGATCCCGTCGCGCTGGGTGCGGCAGGTGGTCAGCCGTAATCAGGTGGTCAGCGGCGGCTACCGGAATCCGTTCCATGATCCGGTGGCGCTGTCTGCCGAACGTCTTCTGCTGCGAACGGTGGTGGGTGCGCTGAAAGATCATCCGGCGATCTGGATGTGGAATCTGGGTAACGAACCGGATTTGTTCGCCATCCCGAACAGTGCGGCGGAAGGCCGGGCATGGGTGAACGAGATGGTGGGTATTATCAAGAGCATAGACAGCCGCCATCCGGTGACGTGTGGCCTGCATGCGGCGAGTCTGGTGGAGGACAACGGCCTGCGGATTCATGATGTATACGGCGAGACGGATGTGGCAGTCATGCACAGCTACCCGATGTACGCCGAAGGCTGGTCACGCGGGCCGCTGGATGACCAGTTCGTGCCGTTCACCTGTGCGCTGGTGAGCGCCCTGTGCGGCAAACCAACGCTGATGGAAGAATTTGGTGGATGCACCGCCGCGCCCGGTGATCGTTCGGCGGTGTGGGAGTGGAAGTCCTACGGGCGGGAGCGCACCCAGTTCATGGCTGCCGAGGATGCGATGGCCTCGTATCTGGAGAAGGTGTTGCCCAATCTGGTGAATGTGGGCGCGACAGGTGCGATGCTGTGGTGCTTTGCGGATTATGTGCCGGAACTGTGGGATCGCCCGCCGTGCGAGGAGGCGCGTCATGAACGCTTCTTCGGGTTGGTGCGCCCGGATGGGAGCTTGAAGCCGCACGCGAAGGTGATTCAAGCTTTCGCCGCCACCCAGCCCACCGTGCAGCCTGCGGCGTGGGCGGTCAAACTGGGCATGACCCCGGAGGACTACTACCAAGCGCCTGCCCAGAACGCCGTCAAGCTGTATCAGGATTATCTGCGCGAGATCGGTTAGTCCCCTACAAAATGTCGCTGAGTGCCACTAGCGCCTGCTGTGGCACAAACAGTGACCCCTCGGTCATGCCTTGCGGGGCGATCTTTTGCAGCCGATTGTCCAGTGCGGCAGCGGTGAATCGCCCCTCGAAATACCATGCAAATGCCGCTGTCACCCGGCGAACAATGTCATCGGATTCGTGGACGAATTCCAGCCGGTAGCGGGTGATTCCGCTGCGGCGCATCTGGTCGAGGTAGCGGTTGGCGACCTGCGCCTCCGCTCCGAAGACGGTGTTGCGGCAGCCCACATCTGCCATGACTGCATGACTGCGCCCCTGAAGGTCGCGCAGGGCGATTTTGTGCTTTTCGCACGGATGACCGCAGTCCATGTAACTAGTGCCTGTGGAGAGGAAGCGGCAAAAGACGCAGTGTTCGGTGTGGAAAACCGGCAGGTGATGATAAGCGATTACCTCCAAGCGATCACCGCCCACCGCTTGCGCCAATTGGTTGATCTGATCCGCGTTCAGATCGTGCGCGGCGGTGATGGTCTGAATGCCGAGTTTGAAATAGGTATCTGCCGAAAGCTGGTTGGTGACATTCAGGCTGAAATCACCAATCAGCGGGTGCTGGTGACGGCCTTGCAGCGCCTCCAGCAGACCGCTGGAACGGACGACAATCGGACAGTCCAACCGCAGCAGAAAGTTGACGATGCGCTGTTCCTGTGGTTTGAGCATACGCGGACTCGCCACGCGGGGCATGATTCCGGCAGCGCGGATTTGCTCCACTGAAGGCCGCAGCCCGTACAGATCGAGATAATCCAGTGTGATGCTGGTCGGGCGGACGGCGAGCGCCGCTTCCAGTTGTTCGGGGCTACGAATCAGGAGATTGAGTTCGATGGGCGCGGCGGATTGAGGCGGCGGCGCAGGATTCACCGCTTGCAGGGCGCTCCCCAAGACCTGTAGCCCATTCACCGTTTGTGGCGGGGTACTGCGGTTTTGTTGTTCGGCAAGCTGTTCCACTGCTTCCTGTCGCAGTCGGTTCAGGAGTGAGCTAGGGATGAACGGACTGCCTGCAATCTCTGCTTGCAGGTTGCCAATCTGATAGGCTGTGCCGCCCAATCGCCCCAATTGTTGCTGTAAATAGTCGGTACTCAAAGGCCGATTGTTGGCACGGGTGAGGGGTTCTTCTGATGTGACGCTGATGCAGATTTGCGGCTGTTTTGCCAGCGTCCATGTGATGTGTAGCCGCTGGCCTTCGTGCGCGATCACATGCACCTGAACGGGCTGCCGATGAAGTGGTGCGTTCGCCTGAATGAACGGCTTGGCGGCCTTGTCTACATTGACATCCTGCGTGCGCCATACCCAATCGCCCTGCCGGATGCGTGAAAAATCAATATCGCGCTTGCCAAAATGCAGTTCTAAGCGTGTCCCGTAGGGGCGCACTTCGTAGATATGCCCACCTTCTTCTTGCACCTGCGGGCTGCGCCAGTCGGCGGCATCGAATACCACGCCATCGCCCGCTTTCAGCGGGGCGATCTGCTGAACGTGGGTGGGTTCGATCACTACGCGGTCATTCAGTACCCGTGTGACCCGCCCGCACAACACCCCCCGATGGCGGGGC
>CAIVEA010000058.1 GCA_903904765.1 uncultured Chloroflexota bacterium | reverse complement strand
GTGATTGGCCTGCTGGTTTCAGCCGCAGCCATCGTCCGGGGCTACACCCGCAAAAACGTGGTCGGTGGCATCTTCCAAGCACTATGGGTCATGGTGTTCGTCCTGTTCCTCATCAGCATGCGTGATGTGGGCGGACAGGATCGTTTCCTCTACACGCTGTTTGGTGTCACCCTCATCGGCGTGGGTATGCTCTCTCATACGGGCAATAACGTCTCGATGGACACCTTCGGCCCGATTTCGGACAATGCGAACGGTGTGGCGGAACTGGCGGGCGAAGACTTCGACGAAAAAGCCCGTCAAATTCTGGCTGACCTCGATGCAGCCGGGAACACCACCAAAGCCATCACCAAAGGCATTGCCATCGGTTCTGCGGTCATCGCAGCCGTATCCCTGTTCGGTTCGTTCTTCATTGACATCGAACGTGTCATGCCGGAAGAACGTCTGGCGACCTTCAGCCGTTCCATCAACCTCGCTGATCCGATGGTGTTCGTGGGCGTGCTGCTCGGCGGTATGCTGCCACTGTTGTTCGGTGGTCTGCTCATCAAGGCCGTCAACCGTGCCGCTGGCTTCATCATGGCAGAAGTACGCCGCCAACTGCGTATTCCTGAGATCATGAGTGGCGCAAAGACACCGGATTACGCGCAGGCCGTCGCCATCTCCACCCGTTCGGCGCAAGCTGAACTCATCCCGCTAGGGTTGATCGCCATCCTATCGCCTATCGTCGTCGGTCTGCTCCTCAAGGAACAGGCGCTCGGCGGCTTCCTCGTCGGCGTGATCGTGTCGGGGCAGTTGCAAGCCGTGTTCATGGCGAACGCAGGCGGCGCATGGGACAACGCCAAGAAGTACATCGAGGATGGTTACTATGGCGGCAAAGGCAGCGCCAACCACAAAGCCAGTGTTGTTGGCGACACCGTAGGCGATCCCTTCAAGGATACCGCCGGCCCAGCCTTGAACCCCATGATTAAGGTGATGAACCTCGTCGCACTGATTATGGCTCCGTTGGTCGTTCAAACACAGGCTCCAGAAGCCACCGTTCCAGTACTCATCATCTCGCTCATCGGCATCGTGCTGATCGTCTGGGCCGTGCGCCGCAGCGATCGTGATGAACAGGCTGGTGATGTGCCGCTGGCAGCCGCTTCAAAATCGGGCGACTAAGCACCGCCCTACAACCGCATAGATCAAGTCAAGAAACAGGGGGCGTTCCCCCTGTTTCAATTTGAATTGCAATATACCTGTAAAGGATATAAAAAAAGAAAGGTAAAGATAGGGTTTTTGACCGGGCTTGTGATACACTGTTAGCGAGTTCAACAGCAGTTGAAAGGGTCTTACAGACATACTATGAGTCATCTCTGGCACAATCTATCATCTGGCCCCAGCGCCCCCGATGTCGTCTATGTCGTCGTCGAAGTTCCCAAAGGCGGCCATAACAAATACGAATATAGCAAGAGCGCCGGTGTCATCAAACTGGATCGCGTGCTATACAGCCCCCTGTACTACCCCGGCGATTATGGCTTCATCCCGCAAACCTATTACGGAGATGGCGACCCGCTGGATATTCTTGTGATGATGGAAGAACCCAGCTTCCCCGGTTGCGTGATCGAAGCGCGTCCGGTGGGCATGCTGCGCCTGCTCGACCGGGGCGAGAACGACGACAAAGTGCTGGCTGTGCCAGCCTCCGACCCGCACTACGAGGACTACAAAGACCTCGAAGATTTGCCCAAGCACTATCCCAAAGCCGTCGAACACTTCTTCATCACTTACAAACACCTTCAAAACGCGCAGGTGGATAGTCAGGGGTGGGTGGGCGCTGCCGAAGCCAAAAAAGCCGTCCTCGGCGCGATGAAAAGCTACCGCGAAACCTTCCCCCCCACGCGCATCTAAGAGCGCCTCGTATGACCGCATCCCCGGCCACCAGCCAGCTAGGCCGCGCTGGTGAACAAATGGCACTGAACGATCTGCGCCGCCGGGGATATGGCATCGTCACCACCAACTGGCACTGCCGCTTTGGAGAAGTGGATATTATCGCCCGACAGGGCGGCGTGCTGGTGTTTGTGGAAGTGCGTACCCGCCGCGCCAGCAGCGTTGCCCCCGCCTTCGAGAGTATCACCCCCTCCAAACGCCACAAGATGATCCGCGCTGCACAGGAATTTCTGCGCCAAGCCGACGCGGAAGATTGCGCGTGGCGGGTGGATGTGATCGCCATTGGCATTCCGGCGCAGGGCGAAGCGCATATACAACACATCGAGGATGCGCTTGGCTGGTAAACCGCTTATCGTGCTGGTCGGCCCCACAGGCAGCGGCAAAACTCGTCTGGCTATCGCGCTGGCGAACGCCCTCAACGGCGAAATCGTTGGTGCGGACAGCCGCCAGATTTACCGTCACATGGATATTGGCACGGCTAAACCCACCACCGATGAGCAACAGCAGGCGCGCCATCACCTGATTGATGTGGTAGACCCGGACGCGAACCTCTCGCTGGCGGAATATCAGGCATTGGCTTTCGCCGCCATCGCGGATATCCATGCACACGGGCACGTCCCTCTACTGGTGGGCGGCACAGGCCAGTACGTCACCGCCGTGATCGAAGGCTGGTCAATTCCGCAGGTCGCCCCCAATCTGGCGCTGCGAGCGGAATTGGAAGCGTTCGCCGCACAACAAGGCGCACATGCGCTGCATGCTCGCCTTTCCGCGCTCGACCCAGCTGCCGCCACCAGCATTGATGCACGCAACATTCGCCGTGTAGTACGCGCTCTCGAAGTCTGTCTTGAAAGCGGGCAACCCATCAGCGAACTTCAGCGCAAACGCCCCCCGCCCTTCTCCATGCGGCATTACGGCCTCACGCTGGAACGCGACACGCTCTATGCCCGCGCCGATCAGCGGGTAGATGCCATGATGGAAGTGGGGCTTCTGGACGAAGTGCGCGGCCTGCTCCAGCGCGGCTATGACCGGCGATTGCCGTCCATGAGTGGTCTCGGCTACGCGCAGTTGGTCACCCATCTGTTGGATGCCGTCCCGCTGGCAGAAGCAGTGCTGCAAACCAAGCACGACACCCATGATTTTATTCGCCGCCAATACACATGGTTTCGCGGACACGATCCGGGCATTCTGTGGCACAATAGTAAGGATATTGGCGAGAACACGCAGCCCATCCTATCTGATGCGCTGCAATGGCTGCGGGAGCTATCCTAACGCATGGGCATCTTCCAGCGCAGTAACAACCCCAATTGGCTGGTGGGGATATTTCTACTCCTCCTGCTAGGCATTTTCGCCGGGTCGGGCATGTTGCCGAGCGTATTAACCTCGATTGTCCCTTCGGCGGATGAAGGGATGCCCTGCGAATGGCTGCGAACCGGAACCGAACGCGCCGAACACCAATCGCTCATCGGGCGCAACGCCACTTCGCCCATCAGCCTGAAAGTACTCACCAGTTCCCTGCCCAACCAGACCGGGCAAACGCTTCGCATTCGTATCCTCATCACTAACAACTCGATGGGGACAATCGCCATTTACTACAATCCCGATCAGGTGCGGGTGGGCGATGACGGTTTCAGCAGCGGCTTGGGCATCGTGTTCAACCGTGCCACACCTTTACCAGCAGGCAGCGGCGGCGGCGCATACCCTGAAGAAGACCTGCGCTTGTTAGGGCCGCATCAAAGTTGCGTCCACACATCCGAATGGACATACGAGCAAACCCCGTCTTTGGGCTTGAGCGCGGGGCAAAACATCGTCAAAGCCTACTACCGCAGCACCAGTCGCGGGATCAGCCAGTCCACCAACGGCACAGGGCGCATCATTTTTAGCGATCAAGGCTTATGGGTAGGGATTGTCGAAACCGAATCCATCCCCATCCCGTTAGCAGTCAATTAGGTTCGGTTCTGGAAAATACGATAAGATAGAATTGCGTATCGTTTCAAGGGAGAAGGTTGAAGATGTCGAGGCCAGAGGTCGAACAGGCGATTTTGATTATCCACGATGGCGATCAACCTTCGCGCCAGTGGCCTATCTCCAAAGATAGCATCGTCATCGGGCGTGGTGAAGAATGTGATGTGGTGCTGCACGAACGCCCCGTTTCCCGTCAGCATGTCCGCATCTACCGGCAGGGCGACCAGTACTACGTGGAAGACCTCGAAAGCCGGAATGGGACATGGGTCAACGGGCAACCGCTGAAAGGCAGCCGCGAACTGCACGACAACGATGATATTCATGTGGCAATGGTCGGCAAAATCCGCTTCATCGGCTCTGGCGCGACCAGCCCCCTCACAACAGCTGCCCCCTCCTTCCTGACGGGTCGGCTGCGGCTGGAACCGGATGCGCGGCGCGTGTTCATTAAGAACGAGGAACTCAACCCGCCCCTCAGCCTGCCGCAATATCGTCTGCTGGAACAGCTTTACGTCAATGCGGGGCGCATCTGCACCCGCGACGAGGTGATACAGACGGTGTGGCCGGAGGCGCTGGGCGAAGGCGTGAGCGAACAGGCCATTGATGCGCTGGTGCGCCGCCTGCGTGACCGCCTGATGGAACTCGACCCGGACTGGCAGTACATTGTCACCGTGCGCGGACACGGCTTCCGGCTGGACAACCCCCAGTCATAACCGTCCGACCAACCGCGCACATCCTAATCAGATCGGTTATTTCCCATGCCTATGTCCGTTGGATTCAAGCAGCGGCTTCTGCCCATCTTGCCGGAAATCGCTGCGCGTTTCGGAACGCCTTTTCACCTGTACGACGAGGTCGGCATCCGGCAAACCGCCACTGAGTTGCAAGCCGCCTTTGCAAAAGTGGTAGGCTTCCGTGAATATTTCGCCGTCAAAGCCCTCCCGAACCCGCGCATTCTCACCATCTTACGCGATGTCGGCTTCGGCTTCGATTGCAGTTCCGTACCCGAACTGGTACTCAGTCGCCGTGTGGGGGCGCGGGACGCGGATATTTTCTTCACCTCCAACAACACCACCCGCGACGAATTTGAACACGCCTTCGCCGACGGCGGCTGCATCCTGAACCTCGATGATATGTCGCTGCTGGACAAGCTGC
>CAIVEA010000057.1 GCA_903904765.1 uncultured Chloroflexota bacterium | reverse complement strand
CGATCTAACCGAGTTGGTGGTTCCGAGGTCAATCCCAATTATTTTGCCCATGAGTCCTCATCTTTCCTGTTGATGATCGTGTGATGTTCGTTGTCAGTGGCAGTGCGCCCCATAGCGCCCTGCTCAAAATAGACGTTAGTTCGCCACGCGCACCAGCGCGGTCCGCAGCACTCGTTCACCGAAAGCATAGCCCTTTCGCAGTGTGGCGGTCACATGCCCGCTTTCGACTTCGCTGCTGTCCTCCATCGCCACCGCCTCGTGCTTGGAGGGGTCGAACGGCTGTCCTTTGGGGTCAATCAGGGTGATGCCGGCTTCGCTCAGCGCCTTCACGAACTTGCGCTGCACCGCGCCCATCCCGTTCAACCATGCGTGCGACTGCAAATCAGCAGGCACGTTGGACATCGCCAGTTCAAAATCGTCCAGCGCGGGCAGCAGGCTCTTGAAAGCGTCCGCCGCCGCCGACTGTGATAGATCGGCCATTTCGCGCTCCACGCGCTTCTTGTAGTTGGCGAATTCCGCCCGTTCGCGCTGCCAGCCCTCGCGGTAGTCCTGCGCGGCCTTCTGCGCGGCTACCACTTCCGCCGCGAGCTGCAAAGCGGCTTTGTCGGAGGCAGGCGAGACAGCGGGTGTCTCCAGCGTATCAAGCGGCTTCACTTCGACAGTCTGTTTATTCTCAGGTGTCGCATCCGCTGGTTGGGATGAGGTCGCTTTAGGATCGTGGTCAGTCACGCGAATCGTTCTCCTCAGCATACAAAAGACGAGCCTGACAGTGCAGGCGTGAATGTCTGTAGTGTATACAGGGAGTATAAGAATGGCGTTAGCGCATCTAAGAGATGAATGAGGGAACGATGTTGAGGCAAAAATATGTGTCACATGATGAGAAATCTAAAACCCGCCATGCTAGACAACACCACAACCGGCGCAAAGCAACATGCGCTGCTAATCCCACTGACAAATGTAATAATCTCACCAATCGCTCTCAAAATACCCAGCACAAAATCTAATACAGCCAAGAAAACACTGAGTATCGCTGCCAATACCACACCGACCATCTGAATAACAACACGGATCAATTTACCCAGATCAAAGCCGGATTGGGATTCTTGGGGTGGGGGTGGAATCGGTGTAGGAGATGGAGTTGGCGTATCCGAAGGAATCGGCGTAGCAGATGCAATCGGTGTATTCGACGGGATGGGTGTATCGGACGGAATCGGGGTCAGACTTGGCGTAAGCGTCCAGTTCGGCGCATTGGTCAACCGCACCGAGACAGTCGCATCAAAATCAGGTGTTGGAGTAGGTGTCCAACTATCGGCGGTTGCAGTCTGCAATTCTTGCAGTTCCGCTACCGTCATGGCCTGAACCGTTTCTTCCACCTGCTGGCTGGTCAACGGGGGTGAAGGCGGGCGATAGGACATGATCCCAAGAATCACCATAACAGCGAGGATAGACCAGAAAACAACCTGCACGATTCGGGATCGGGATAAAAAACGCCTACGCATCTTACAACTTTCCAGCCATTATGTACCTTCTTATCTGAACAGTATAGAACGGAAAGACAGGCCAAAGGATTGAGAAAACCATCCCGTAACTCCCCCGATACATGCGCTGGACAACTCTTACCCCCGGTACTTCTCCTTAACAGACAGTTTTTGGGAACCTTCCTCAAATCAGGATGGTTTCCCGCTTTCCAGAAACCCTCTCAGTGCGAAGGAAGTAAGGCGAATGAATACGGTGTAAGCCTTGTCCAATTGATCGTCACCCTATTCGTTCTTGAGAGGATAAGAAACTGGGAAAGCTATCTAACAAAAGTTTACATTTCCCCTCATCATCAATAACCAATCGCTAAACAAACAGCCTAGCAACCTTAACCTGCACCTGACAAAAAGATCAACAAACAATCGCTACACTCCTGCCATCGAATGATTTGAGGAGGCGATGTGATCCTTCGTTTTCGAGAACCGTTCAATGGGTTTTCACATTTATTCGGCGCAGTTGTCGCCTGTGGTGGGATGGTGTGGCTGGCTGGGCACATCACCGCCAACTCTGGCAAGATGGTCTCGATCATCATCTATGGTCTGAGCCTGATTGCCATCTTTCTAGCAAGTGCTATCTACCACTTGTGGGATGGGACGAAAAAGATGATCCGGCGGCTCCAGAAGTTGGATCACGCTGCCATCTACCTCGCCATTGCGGGTAGTTACACGCCCATCTGCTACAACCTCCTAACAGGCAGTTGGCGGGTATGGTTGCTGGGCATTATCTGGGCGATGGCGATTGTTGGGATCATTTACAAACTGCTTTTCCTTGAAGAACCGGGACTATATTCGCTGCTGTACTATCTGGTGATGGGTTTATTAGGGCTGACGGCAGTACCGGAACTCATCGGTCAGTTGCCAGCGAGCGCGGCACAGCTCTTGCTCTTGGGCGGAGTATCATTGCTCATCGGGGCGCTGGTCTTTGGCCTCGAAAAGCCAAATTTACACCGTTTTTTCGGTTATCATGAGTTGTGGCATATATTCGTGTTGGTCGGTTGCGGCTTTCACTTCTTCGCCGTTGCCCACTGCATCCTGTAACCTACCAGACTAGAACCGCCTGCTGCTATACCGGGATCAACACTCCGGCAGCGGTGGCACAACGGATACCCTATCCGTTCAGTACCCAGTGAATGCTCCCGCACCCGGTCGGGGGCATTTTTATCTCCCACCCCACCCCATCTTTACCCGAAGTCTGATAAACTGGTTTGCAAATGGGCATTTCTTTGTAGCACCCAAAAGGATTGGGCATGAGGCAACTTGTTGAATGCGTCCCGAACTTCTCCGAAGGCCGCCGCACCGAAGTGATTGACCGCATCGCCGCCGACATCGCCGCCGTCCCCGGTGTCAACCTGCTTGACCGCGAGAGCGATAGCGACCACAACCGCACCGTCATCACCTTCGTCGGCACGCCCGAAGCCGCCCTCGAAGCCGCCTTCCGGGGCATCCGCACCGCCAGCGAACTGATTGATCTCGACGTGCATCAGGGCGCGCACCCGCGCATGGGCGCAACCGATGTCGTCCCCTTCATCCCCATCGAAGGCGTGAGCATGGCGGACTGTATCACACTGGCACAGCGCCTCGGCAAACGGGTGGGCGACGAGCTAAACATTCCGGTTTACCTGTACGAAGCCGCCGCTACCCGCCCCGAAAACGAGAATCTGGCGAACGTCCGGCAGGGCGAGTATGAGGGGCTGAAAGTCGCCATCGAAACCGACCCGCGCCGCAAGCCGGATTTCGGGCCGTCACGTATGGGCAAAGCCGGAGCAACGGTCATCGGGGCGCGTGCGCCGCTGGTGGCCTACAACGTCTACCTGACCACCGACAAAGTAGACATCGCCCGCAAAATCGCCAAAGCCATCCGCCACCAGACCAGCGGCCTGCGCTTCGTCAAGGCGCTCGGCCTGCTGGTGAATGGCAAGGCGCAGGTTTCGATGAACCTGACCGACTATACGCAAACCCCCGTCTTTCGCGCCGTCGAACTGGTGCGCCGCGAAGCCGAACGCTACGGCGTGGGCATCGAAAGCACCGAACTGATCGGTCTCATTCCGCAAAAGGCGCTGTTCGACTCGGCACAGTGGTACTTGCAACTGGACAACTTCCAGCCGGATATGGTGCTGGAAAGCCGCCTGACCGGAGCATCAGCAGGCGACTCCACCTTCCTGAACGCCCTCGCCAGCGCCGAACCCACCCCCGGCGGCGGCTCGGCGGCGGCCTATGCCGGCGCGATGGCGGCTGCGCTGGTGGCGATGGTCGCCCGCGTGACAGTGGGCAAGAAGAAGTACGCCGATGTCGCCGCACGCATGGCGCAGATCGTGGTGGAAGCCGAAAGCCTGCGTTCCACGCTCGAATCCGGCGTGAAGCGCGATGCCGAAGCCTTCAACACAGTGATGGACGCGCTCAAACTGCCGAAGGACACGCCCGAACAACAGGCCGCACGCGCCGCCGCGCTGGAGAGCGCCAACAAAACCGCCTCCGAAGTGCCGCTGGCCGCCGCACAAACCGCCCTCGCCGTCCTCGCGCTGGCGCTGGAAGTGGCGGAGAAGGGCAACCTGAACGCCCTCAGCGACGCGGGTTCTGCCGGATCGCTGGCGGAAACGGCCATTTTCGCAGCAGGACTGAACGTCAAGATCAACGCCAAGGGGCTGACTGACCGCGCCGCCGCCGCCGATCTGCTCCAGCGCCTCGCCACTGTGGAAGCGCAGGCCGCGCAACACAAATCACGCCTGCACAGCCTGTTGCAGGAACGCGGAGAACTGTAATGCCCTCACCCCCTACCCCTCT
>CAIVEA010000056.1 GCA_903904765.1 uncultured Chloroflexota bacterium | reverse complement strand
TGCGGATGCGCCGCGCCTGCCGGATGAAGTCATCCGAGCCGACCAGTACCGAACCCACCGGCGCGCACAGCCCTTTGGACAGGCACACCGATACGCTGTCGGCGGGGTCTACCAGATCGCGGACGGAGGTTTTGAGCGCGGCGGCGGCGTTGAACAGGCGTGCCCCGTCAATATGCAGGCTCAGGCGGTTTTCGCGGGCGATGTCGCCCACTTCGGCGGTGTAGGCCGCTGTGATCGGGATGCCGCCCACCGTCCCCTGCGTGTTTTCGAGGCAGATCAGGCGGGTGCGCGGGAAATGCGGGTCATCGGCGCGGATGGCGTTCTGGATGGCTGCCAGCGGCAGCGTGCCGTCCGGTTGCACATCAATGATGTGCGGGTGGATGCCGCCCAGTGCGGACGAGCTACCGGCTTCGTAGCGAAACATGTGGGCTTCGCGCCCTACGATCATCTCGTCGCCGCGCCCGCAGTGGGTGAGCGCCGCCACGATGTTGCCCTGTGTGCCGGATGACACGAATAGCCCCGCATCTTTGCCGAGCATGTGGGCGGCGGTGGCTTCCAACTCGTTCACGGTGGGGTCTTCGCCGTAGACATCATCGCCAATGGGCGCGTTCGCCATTGCTTCGCGCATGGCTGGCGTAGGCCATGTGACGGTATCGCTGCGGAGGTCAATACTTTGCATGAGCAGGTGTCCAATTTTGATGTTTTAGTTTCGCTGCTAGTCTAAAAGGAATCCGCCGCACTGAAAAGTGCCGGATGGTATGACCTGCTGAACCGCCCCGCTTGACAAACAGCGCGGGGCGTTCCATAACGGGGGTTCGAATAGTGGAGTACAGCGCCGATGACCAGCGTCACCCTTGAGCACCTGACCAAAGCCTTTACCCCTGCCCATGCCGACGAGAAGAAGGTGACGGCAGTGCGCGATCTGAATATGAAGATCACGTCCGGCGATGTGCTGGCGATTCTCGGCCCGTCCGGTTGCGGCAAGTCCACGCTACTGAAGATGATCGCGGGCACGATGCCACCGGACAGCGGGCGCGTGCTGTATGACGACCAGAATTTGACGGACATCCCGCTGCGCGAGCGCGGAATCGGCATGGTGTTTCAGGAAGGGGCGCTCATCCCGCACTGGGAGGCCGAAACCAATATCGGCTTCTTCTTCAGCCTGCGGAAGCGCGAGGCCGAAGTGCCGCAACGCCTGAAGCAAATCTCGAAGATCACAGGCATCGGTCTTGATGAACTGCTCAACCGCCGTCCGCGTCAGCTTTCGGGCGGCGAACGGCAGCGGGTGGGCATCGCCCGCGCCCTCTCGCGGGATTTGAACGTGCTGCTGCTGGATGAGCCGTTCGCCAGTCTAGATGCGAAATACCGCGCCGAAGCCCGCGTGGAACTGAAGCGCCTGCTGAACGCTTTCCCCGTTACCTCGGTGTATGTCACCCACGATCAGGTGGAGGCAATTGCGCTCGCGCACCGCATCGCGGTCATGCGCGATGGGCGGATGGAACAGATCGGCACGTATACCAACTTGTACAACCAACCGCAAAACCTGTTCGTGGCGACCTTCATCGGCACGCCCATGATTAACCTGTTCAAAGGGCGCGTGGAGAACGGGCGCTGGCAGGGTGAAAACTTCGGCGGTTTGCCCGTGCGCCGCGACCTTGCGGAGCATACGCCGCTCATCGCAGGCATTCGCGCCGAGCATATTCAAGTGCTTGACGGTGAGGAGGGCGTGGAGGCGGTGGTGGATACCGTCGTGCCATACCTTTCCGAACGGCATCAACTGGTTACGCTCACCAGAGGGCGCGAACAGTGGACGCTGATCGTCCCGTTGAACGAGCCGATTCACGCGGGTTCGGCGCTGCACTGCGGCTTCAAGCCGGACGAGGTGCTGTTCTTCGACCCCAAGACCGGCGTGCGCGTGGGGTAGCTCAGTCGAACCGGATCAGATTTTGAATATCCGCCAGTAGGCCGGGGCCGATGCCCTCCACCGCATCCAGCGCGTTCAAATCGGCAAATGCGCCGTTCGCCTCGCGGTAGGCCACGATGCGCTCTGCCAGCGAGTCCCCGATGCCGGGGAGCGTCGCCAGTTCAGCGGCAGTGGCGCTGTTCACATCCACTATGCCGGCAGTATTGGCGGTGGGCAGCGCGGCCTGCTCGGATTTCTCCGGTACATGCACCTGATCGCCATCATGCAGGCGGCTGGCGAGGTTGACCCGTTCCAGATCAGCCTGCGGCAGCGCCCCGCCCGCTGCTGCCAGCGCGTCCTGTACGCGGCTGCCCGCAGGCAGCGAGAGCATCTGATCTGGCGTGGCTACCGCGCCGGTGATGTAGACGGTGATGGGCGGCGGCGTGGCGCTGGGGGCGGGTGTGGCAGTGGGCAGCGGCGGGTTGATGACGATCTGCACCGCTGCGGGACGGCCTGTGAGCAGCAGCACAATGCTGCCGACGATGAGCGCCGCCAGCAGCAGATACACGCTGATCGCGATACGGGGACTAGGTTCGGGCAGTTGATCGGACATAGTAGACTCGTCGGGTTGTGCAGGCGGAAGGGCAGCCCGACACACCGTGCCGCCCTTCCGCTGATGGCGAGAATTAGGCTTTCTTTTCCATCACAGCGGTCAGCTTTTCGATGGCTGCCGTTAGCTTTTCCTCGGCTGTAGGCGCAGGCGGTGCAGCGGCGGCAATTTCGGCTTCTTTCTTCTGGAAGCGTTCCGAAGCAGTGTTGAAGCTGCGGACGATCATGAAGATGACGAAGCCCACAATCAGGAAATTGACCACCGCGTTGATGAACACGCCGAGGTTGATGGTGACTGCGCCGGCTTCCTGCGCTGCCGCCAGTGTGGCATAAGGGCCAGCCGATGCGCCATCCTTCAGCGTGACAAAAATGTTCGAGAAATCCACGCCGCCCGTGATGAGGCCGACGATGGGCATGACGACATCATTCACCAGCGAATTGACGATGCTGGTGAAGGCCGCGCCGATGATGATACCGACCGCGAGATCGAGTACGTTCCCGCGCATGATGAACTTCTGAAATTCCTTGAGCATCCTGTGTTTCTCCCCTGATTTTTCAAACGATGGCGAATGGTGGAGAACCCTCACCCTTTATCCCTCTCCCTCATGGCGAGGGACTTCAGAATCATGTGATTCTTTGTCACCCCTTCACTCTGCGGGAGAAAGGGATGGAGGATGAGGGTGATTGTCTCCGCTTCCGAAATGCTGCCCGAAACCTTCAGCGAGAATAACACAAAGCATTCATTTAGGAACTAGCCACTAGGTCTGGTCGAATGGTACGTCTTTTTCTCCCCAGTGGCGGACGAACGTTTCCAGTTCTACGCCCAGCGTGTCGGCAATCCGGTTGATGTAGTTGAAGTAGCTGATGATCTGCGTTGCATCGTGGATGGCGCGGTCATCGAAGCCCGCCGTCCGCAGCGCCGCGACCTGCGCTTCGCCCATGCCCGCCGGATGCCGCGTGACGGCCTCCGCGAAGTAGCACAGCGCCGCGTCCGCCGCCTGTAATGCTGCGCCGCGCCAGTCGCGTGCCAGCGCGTGAACCCATGCGTCGGCTTCGTCCGGGGGCAGGTGTTTGACCTCAGCACGGAGGTCATGAGCGTGTGCCTGCGTTCAGTAGCGGCAGCCGTTGGTCTGGCTGACCACCACCGCCAGCATTTCGCGCTGCACCCGCGAGAGGGGCGACTCTGCGAACATGAGCGCCATATACATGCCCATGCTGGCATTCAGCACCGCCGGATTGGGAGTCATGATGCGGACGATGTTCCACACACGCCCCGCACGCTTGCGTGCCGCGTCCAATTCGCGCCGCGCTGCGCCCTGTGCGTCGTCATCCGATACCTGCTGGATATACGGCATGGTGGCATCCATTCGGAATAAAAACATCCCCCGGAGAGTATATCGCCGGAGGATGTTCACGGTAACAGATTAATACTTCCGCACCAGCGCCTTGTACACGGCGGGCTGGCGGTTCTGGATGAACTGGAATTCTTCGCGGTACTTTCGCACCTCGTCCAGATCAATCCGCGCTACTGCGAACCCTTCCAGCGGCGCACCAGTCTGCGGGTCGGTTTCGGCAGCCAGCGTGGCATGGATATGCCCACGCGGGCCGACGATCATGCTTTCGCCACCGAAGTTGAGCGTCACATCTTCGCCCACGCGGTTAGCGGCTGCAACGAATACAGCGTTCTCGTAGGCACGGGCGCGGGTGTAGGTTTTCCACTCGTCAATC
This sequence comes from uncultured Chloroflexota bacterium, assembly GCA_903904765.1. The sequence goes on along the minus strand of CAIVEA010000056.1, from coordinate 1,244 downwards.
TGTGCGGCTTCCCAGTTTGCCACACAGCAGATGATGTCCGCGCCATCCAGCGCCAGACTGCGCGCCACTTCGGGGAAGGCCAGATCGTAGCCGATCATCAGGCCGATGTTGCCGATTTCGGTGGGGATGACGGGCAGCTTGTAACCTTCGCGGAAGGCCATGCGTTCTTCACCACGCAGGTGAATCTTGTTGTACACGTCCAGCAGTTCCCCTTCGGGGCCGACGATCACTGCCGAGTTGTACAGCACCGACTCGACTTTTTCTTTTGTCACCATGCCGAACGCGATGAACACGCCGTACTCGTTGGCGCGTTGTGCCAGCAAGTTGATGGTCGGTCCCGGCACGCGCTGCGCCAGTTCCGTGAAGCGCACGCCCAACTCGTAACCACTGGTGGCGAGTTCCGGGAACACGATCAAGTCCACTTTTTGCTGAGAGGCGATCTTGGAAATCGTCTCGCTCATCTTCACCAGATTGTCTTCGGATTCGCCAAGTTTGGGGCGCATCTGCGCGACGGCTACCGTCACTTCACGCATGGATTATTCCTCGCATTCAATACCCTTCAACGCCTCCTATTGTAGCCTGATAACCCCATTTTCACGACTCGCGTTTTGTCCTGTTTCAAGCCCTTACACTCCCTATATTATTTAACAGGGGTGTGCGTTATCATCGTGCAGAATGTCACAATAGAAATCTCCACGAGGAGGCTATATCACTATGGCAAATTCAACTCACAAACGCCTTGTCATTCCCGGTCCGGTAGAAGTGCGCCGCGAAGTGCTGGAAGCACAGACCGCATGGATGATCGGGCATCGCACCAAAGCGTTTGAAGAACTGTTCGCCAGCATCGAAGCCAAGTTGAAGCAGACGTTCCTCACGCAGAATCGCGTGTTCATTCACGGTTCGTCCGGCACGGGCATGTGGGAAGGCGCATCGCGCAACTGCATCCGCGACGGCAAGAAGGCGCTGCATCTGGTGGGCGGCGCGTTCAGCGAACGCTGGGCGGAAGTGAGCCAGTTGAACGGCAAGCAGGTGGACATCATCAATGTGGACTGGGGCAAGCCGCACACGCCCGATATGGTGGCGGACGCGCTGAAGAAAGAAATCTACGACGCGGTGTGCGTCGTCCACAACGAAACCAGCACCGGCGTGACCAACCCGATCAAGGCCATCGGCGAAATTGTGCATCAGTACGAGGACACCCTGTTCCTCGTGGATACCGTCAGCGGTTTCCTCGGCGTGGAACT